>CAZGAX010000139.1:0-9507 GCA_964523745.1 uncultured Halobacteriales archaeon
CGCCCGGGGCGACGAGTGCGACGAGGGCTGCCAGCGCCACCTCGAACCCGGCGAGGTCGAGGACCCCGTCTCCACCCTCACCGGGAATCCCGCAGAGTACCGGGAGCGAGAGCACAAGTTCCTCCGGCTCTCGGACTTCCAGGACTACCTCCAGGGGTTCATCGACCGCGTCGAGGGCACCGAGAACGCCCGGAATCAACCCCGAGAGTGGATCGAGGGCGATCTGGAAGACCTCTGTATCACCCGGGACATGGACTGGGGCATCGACTACCCTGGCGAGGAGGAAGACCTCGTCCTGTACGTCTGGGTCGACGCCCCCGTCGAGTACGTCTCCTCGACGAAGCAGTACACCGAGCGAGTCGGCGAGGAGACCTACGACTGGGAGCAGGTCTGGAAGGTCGCCGGCGAGGAACGCCACGGCACCGACTGGGACGATTCCTGGACCGACGAGGCCGGCGAAATCGTCCACGTCATCGGTCGGGACATCATCCAGCACCACGCGGTCTTCTGGCCGGCGATGCTGCGGGGCGCGGGCTACAACGAGCCCAGGGCCATCCTGGCGACGGGGTTCGTCGGCATCGAGGGCAAGTCGCTGTCGACCTCCCGGAACCGGGCGGTCTGGGCCCAGGAATACCTCGACGCCGGCTTCCACCCCGACCTCTTCCGGTACTACATCACGACCGGCGCTGGCCTGGAGAGCGACGTCGACTTCTCCTGGGAGCGGTTCGCCGAGCGGGTCAACGGCGAACTCGTCGGCAACCTCGGGAACTTCTGTTACCGCTCGTTGCTGTTCGCCCAGCGGAACTACGAGGGGACGCCGGAGGCAGACGTCAGCGAGGCGGTCAAAGAGCGCATCGAGGAGGCCGTCGAGACGTTCCAGACCGCCGTGGCGGACTACGACCTCCGGACGGTCGGCGACGTGGCCGTCCAGCTCGCGGACTTCGGCAACGAGTACATCCAGCGCAACGAGCCCTGGAACCTCGTGGACGACGACCCCGAGGAGGCGGCCCAGGTCATCCGCGACTGCGTCCAGCTAACAAAGGCCTGTGCCGTCCTTGCCCAGCCGGTGATGCCCGAGAAGGCCGAGTTCCTCTGGGGCCAGCTGAACGAACCCGGCTCCGTCGCCGACGTGGAACTCTCGGCGGCGCTGGACGCCCCGCCGGCCGAGTTCGACGAGCCCGAAGAACTGTTCGGACAGGTCGAGGACGACCACATCGAAGCCCTGACCGATCAGCTGGCAGGACGCGTCGAGGCTGCCGGCGAGGACGGCGACGAGGAGGGTGACGACGCCGAAGCGGCCGACGCCGGTGCGGCGGCCGTCGAACCCCTCAGCGACGACCGGATCAGCTTCGAAGAGTTCCAGGACCTGGACATCCGCGTCGGGAAGATCCTGGAGGCCGAGGGAATCGAGGGCGCGGACGAACTGGTCCGCCTGGAAGTCGACCTCGGCGCGGAAGTCCGCCAGGTCGTCGCCGGGCTGAAGCAGCTCCACGACGTCGACGAACTGCCTGGCACGTCGGTCGTCGTCCTGGCGAACCTGGAGAAGGCCGAACTGTTCGGACACGAGTCGGACGGGATGGTTCTCGCGGCCGGCGAGGAAGCCGACCTCCTGACGACGCACGACGACAGCGAGCCCGGGACTCGGGTTCGATAAGTCGCAGCCCCTTTGGTGCCCCACGCCGAAAAACGCCCATGACGGACGCCAGCTCGGGGAGCGACTCGGACGACCACGAGTGGCGGTTCTCACTGGAGGACCTCGAAGGTGACGAGGAGGACGACGACTCGGGCGGCAACATCGCAGGCGCCTTCACGCCGAGCGAAGACATAGAGCCGGGCGACATCAGCCTGGAGAATGCCCTGTTCGTGGTACTGGGCGTCGTCGCGATGTTGCTCGTCATTCTCGGCTTCGTCGTCACGATTCCTGGCTGAGAGCTGCGTCTTTGGGGCGGTCGGCGTGGATTGTCCGGGCGCCGGCCCGACGAGAGCCTTCGGTCGTTCTCCATTCCCCGAAGGATTAACCGAGGGGGTCCCCTAGGTGTTCTATGGTCGAGGTGTTCGGGATAACGGACCTGCCGACGCTGTTGCTCCTGGTGGGTGCGGCGCTCGTCATCGCCGAAGCGTTCCTCCCCGGCGGGCACTTTTTCGTCGTCGGCATCGCGATGTTCGTTGCCGGCCTCGTCGGGCTGGTCGTCGCGCCGGTACTGGGCTGGACCGGCACGCTCGTCGTCCTCGCGGCGGTCGTCATGGTGACGGCGCTGGCGACGCTGTACGCCTACCGCCGGGTGGACATCTACGGCGGGCCGGGCGCCGGCAAGACGATGGACTCGAACAGTCTGCGAGGCCAGACCGGCCACGTCACCGAGGAGGTCACGCCCCGCGACGGCGAGGTCAAACTCGACGACGGCGGCTTCAATCCCTACTACCGGGCCCGGAGCGTCGACGACACCATCGAGGAGGGCGAGGAGGTCATCGTCATCGACCCCGGCGGCGGCAACGTCATCACGGTCGAGTCGATTGCCGACCTGAGCGACGAGATCGACCGGGAACTGGCCCGGGGCAGGGCCGCCGAACCCGAACGGGACGCCGAATCCTCGTAGGCCGGACGGGTCCAGGCCCGTTTGTTCACCAACACTTTTGCACGGAGGGGGCCTAGCTCCGGACGTTATGGGATACGCTGTCGTACTGCAGCAGGCGCCGGGGGCGCTGACCATCGTGGCGGTCGTCTTGCTACTCATCGCCATCGTCACCGCCTGGAAGAGCATCGTCATCGTCGACGCCTACGACAAGGAGGCATACACGCGATTCGGCCAGTACAAGGGGTTGCTCGAACCGGGGCTGAACTTTGTCCTGCCGTTCGTCACGAAGACCTACCGGTTCGACATGCGGACCCAGACCCTGGACGTGCCGCGCCAGGAGGCCATCACGCGGGACAACTCTCCTGTGACCGCGGACGCCGTCGTCTACATCAAGGTGATGGACGCCGAGAAAGCCTTCCTCGAGGTCGACGACTACAAGAACGCCGTCTCGAACCTGGCCCAGACCACCCTGCGTGCGGTACTGGGCGACATGGAACTGGACGACACGCTGAACAAGCGCCAGCAGATCAACGCCAAGATCCGAACCGAGCTGGACGAGCCCACCGACGAGTGGGGCATCCGCGTCGAGAGCGTCGAAGTGCGGGAAGTCAACCCCAGCAAGGACGTCCAGCAGGCGATGGAACAGCAGACCTCCGCCGAGCGCCGGCGGCGTGCGATGATCCTCGAAGCGCAGGGTGAACGCCGTAGCGCCATCGAGACCGCCCAGGGTGAGAAGCAGTCCGACATCATCCGCGCCCAGGGGAAAAAGCAGAGCCAGATCCTCGAAGCCCAGGGTGACGCCATCTCGACCGTGCTGCGGGCCAAATCCGCCGAGGCGATGGGCGAACGGGCCGTCATCGAACGCGGCATGGAGGCCCTAGAGGAGATCGGCCAGGGCGAGTCGACGACGTTCGTCCTGCCCCAGGAACTCACGTCACTCGTCGGTCGGTACGGCAAGCACCTCCAGGGCAGCGACGTCAAGGAGAACGGCCACGTTCTGGACGCGCTGGACTTCGACGAGGAGACCCGGGAGATGCTCGGCCTCGACGACATCGAAGAGATCCTCGGCGAACTCGAAGACGAGGAGAACATCGTCGACATCGAGCAGATGGAACAGGAGGCTGAAGCGGTAAAGAGCGGCGACGCCGGCGCCGACATCAAAGACCCCGACGAGGTGATCGAGGAGATGGACTCACAGATGACCGGCGGGGCAGACTTCAACCCCAACGAGGGCGACGACGAGGAGAGCCAGTAGCGAAGGCGTTTTACCCCCAACCCGCCAAGGACCCTCACGATGGACCGGACCGGGGACGGGGTGGACGAGTCCAAGCGGGCGACGCTGCGGCGATTCGCCGCGCTGGGTGCGGCGAGTCCGCTGGTCGGCCTGGCGAGTGCCAGCGACAGCGACGCCCCCGAGGCCATCGCCGGCTACCTCGCTGCCACACCCGGTGCCCACTTCTCGAAGATCCGCGACGACCTCCAGCTCGGCACCGGCGAGACCCAGCACCACCTCCGGTCGCTCGAATCCGACGGCGCCGTCGAGAGCCGAAAGGACGGCGACTACAAGCGATACTTCCCGTCGGGTCAGTTTTCCGAGTACGAACAGGTCGCGCTGGGGTACCTCCGCCGGGACACGCCCCGTGGAATGTTAATCGCACTCCTTCGCGACCCCGAGACCAGCGCCGGCGACCTGGCCAGTACCCTCGGCGTGTCTCGGTCGACGGTCAGCAAGTACGCGGCAGAACTGGAAGAGGTGGATTTGCTCTCGCGCTCGGGCGGATACACCGTCACCGAACCGGAAACGGTGCTCGTGTTGCTCGTGAGCTACGCCGACTCGTTCGGCCCCGAAGCGGCCAACCTGGCCGCCGAGGCGTCGGACCTCGTGAAATACGACCCCTGACTACGTAGTGGTAGCGACAGCGGCGATGGTCCCGTTCTACGCGGTGACCATCCAGGTCGTACTCGAGGAGTAGCCCCACTTCTCGACCTCGACGTCGAATTCGCCGTCCTGGATGGCGGTCATGTTCGTCCCGACCTCCTTCGCGGACATGCCGAGTTCCTCCCCGATGCAGCGGGACTTGAAGTAGGTCTGTTCGTCGCCGTGCTCGCGGAGGTACGCCAGGATCTGGCGCTGTTTCTCGGTAAGGTCCGGTGCGTCGGCGGTCGGGCTCGCGGTCGCACTCATGTCTCTGGAATCGGCTGGAGCACCCTTAGCCGGTTTGGTACGGTCGGTAAACACCGGACGGCGGGCCGCTGGGCCGCGACGCGTCCGGACAACTCGGCTGGGAGGCCCGAGGGACTGCGCCGCTGGTACGGTAAGTAACGTCGCCGTACTCCGAGTAAGGAAGGGTATCCTAGATGTCCTCGTCGATGATCTCGCCGACGGCGAAGTTGGACTTGACCTCGGTGATCTCGACCTTGACGCGCTCGCCGACGTCGGCACCGGGGACGATGATGACGTAGCCGCGTTCGACCCGTGCGATGCCGTCGCCCTGCTTGCCGATGTCTTCGACCTCGACGTAGCGGATCTCGCCAGGTTCGACCGGCGGCTGGGGCTCCGTCGGCGGGACGGTCTCTTCGCCGCCATCGTGTGCACTCTCGGCTTCGACGTCGGCGTCGATGAGCGCGACGCGATAGGTCTCTCCGGCGTCGACGGACCCGGTCTCGATCTCGCGACGGGGCACCTCGATGACGTACTTCTCGCCGTCCGCGGACACGTCCGCACTGAACAGACACAGGAGTTGATTCGAGATTTCCACTGTTAGACCCTCGTTGCGCCAAATGACGCCCTCCCCCAAAGTCCTTGCCGTCGCCGTCGGGTGTCACGGCCCCTCTCCGGAGGGTTCGACCGCTACAGCGGGGTACCGTCGGGTCGTTTGGCTCCCTCGGAGTCGTGGACGACCACGCCCTCGACCTCGCCGTCCGCCGGCTCGTAGCTGTCACGGACGGCGATGGCCTCCTCCAGTTCCCGGACGGCTCGTTTCTTGAGCGCCCCGGCGAGGTCCTCGGCGTCCTCCCTGTCGATGTCCCGGCCCAGCCCCTCGCACTCGTGGGCCCTGACCATCCCCTCCTGGTCGACGGCTTCGCCCAGCGGCTGGCTCGTCCCGCCGAGGGCGACGCTGAAGGGGTACGTCCGGCAGACCAGGGGGCGGTCGGCGTGGACGGTGCAGGCCCCGGGCTCGTCGGCGTCGTCGCCTTCCTCGTAGAAGGTGCAGTCACCGCAGTCGTCGGTCTGGAGGGCCCACTCGAAGGTTTCGCCCTCCGGGCCGTCGGCCCCCTCTGTCAGGCCGTAGGGCATGGGCCGGGCGACGTCCCGCCAGTCGTAGTCGTCGGTGGCCTGGAGCCGACGAATCTCGTCGGGGAAGACGGTGGCGGTGTGCTCTTCGGCGTCCGACTCCTCTCCGGCCTCGTCGCCGCAGCCCTCGACGGCCTTGCAGCAGGCTCCGCATCGGGTACACTCGAAGCCGATGGCCTCGATGGCGTCGGCCAGGTCGTCGACGTCGAGGTCGCGGGCCTCAGCGAGTTCGGTCTCCAGGCTCTCCACGGTGATTCGTTTGTGCCGGCCTGCAAAAGCCCATCGTCGCTGGGTGATCGTACCGCTTGCCTCGCCGGAGTCCTCCGAGTCGAGAGTACCGGGCTGTCTGGCTGTTCCCGGAAAAATTCTCCACCCAAAACTTACGAGTCCACAGTTTCGCCGTCCCAGCCGAGGCGCCCCTCCACGTCCAGTTTCTCCAGGTGAGCGACGACGGTCGCCGTGGCCAGGTCCCGGACGTGGGAGATGTCCTTGTCGTAGGCGGCGTCGACGATAGCGTCGAGTTCCCGAAACCCGCCCTCCACGGCAGCGAGAACGCGGCGCTCTCGGTCGAGTCGATGCCCGATCAGCCGCCGGGTCGTCGCCCGAGGGTCCTCGATTACGGGGCCGTGACCCGGATAGAGGGTATCTGGGCCCATTGCGTGGACCCGGCGGAGCGACGAGAGGTAGGCTCGCATGTCGCCCTCAGGCGCCCCGACGACTACGCTCCCCTCGGCGACTGCCAGGTCACCAGCGACGAGGCCATCGTCGGCGACGAAGGCGACGTGCTCCGGGGCGTGGCCCGGCGTGTCGACGACCTCGACGCCGTCTGCGGCGGGAATTGATCCGCCGGGGCCGAAGGTCCGGTCGGGGGCGATGCCGGTGGCGGTTTCGAAGCCGTCGCTACGGCCGTCGAGACACCAGACGGTGAGGTCGTACTCGGTTGCGTAGTCGGCCAGGGCACCGACGTGGTCGGGATGGTGGTGAGTAACGGCGACGTGGGCCGGATTCAGGCGCTCGACGGCACCGTCGAGGTCCGCCGAGCGGCCCGGCGGGTCGACGAGCAGACCGTCACGGCGACCGAGGAGGTAGGCGTTCGTCTGTCCGGTCGGGGCGCGAGTGTCCAGCGCGACGGACACCCTGGTGACCATTGCTGGGCGGGAAAAGGCCCGGGAGGGCTAAGTCAGTACCGCAGCGAGTAAACCTGCTTGCGGGCGTCGGTGAAGCTGTACCGGGACTCGATGAGGTCCTCGTCCTCGAGCCGGTTCAGGGCGTACCGAACGGTGCGGTCGGGCAGGAGCGACTCTTCGGCCAGTTTGCCCTGGGGCAGCGGCCCGTCGATTTCCAGGACTTTGGCGACGAGTTTCGCACTCGGCGGTAGTTCCCGCAGGCGTTCCGTGTAGTCCCCGTCCGTACGGTCCTCGGTCGCGGCCTCGGTCTGCGTGCTCATATGTCCACCAAATTAGCTTCCCGTTGGTAAACTTTGGCTATATTCGCCTCGTAACAATACGGATTATTAAATCTCTCTTACGACCCTTAAACACAGTTGGGTGACACGTCATCTCCCACGGCCGACAGTCGAGGGTACCGTCGCTACAACCGGGAGACACCGGCGCGGTCAGAGCGTGACGAACGGCTTCCAGTACCGTTTTATCCCCCGCGCAGCGACAGTCTGGTAGCGTGAAGGGCCAGGAGTGGTATCAGGCCGACGACGTCGCGGAGGCGTACGACGACAAACGGTTCTCTCGCGGCGGCAGGCTGATCGACCGGCGGGAGAAGGAGGCGGTCCTCGAGGCGCTCGGGCCGGTCGAGGACAGGCGCGTCCTGGAGATCGCCTGCGGGACCGGTCGGTTCACCGTGATGCTGGCTGAGCAGGGTGCGGACGTCGTCGGGCTGGACATCTCGGGACCGATGCTCCAGCAGGGCCGGGAGAAGGCCCAGGTGGCGGGCCTCTCGGACACGCTGGAGTTCATGCGCGGCGACGCCGCTCGGTTGCCGTTCCCGGACGACCACTTCGACGCCGTCTTCGCGATGCGGTTTTTCCACCTGGCCGATACGCCCCTGCAGTTCCTCCGGGAGATGCGCCGGGTGTCCCGCGAGCAGGTGTTTTTCGACACGTTCAACCGTTACTCGACCCGGTCGCTGTACAACTGGGCGCTGCCGATGGGGTCGCGGCTGTACTCGGGCGGCGAGGTCGACCGCCTGCTGTCGGACGTCGGCCTCCAGCTGGCAGACGCCAGGCACGACTGGGTGCTCCCCTACGGCTTCTACCGGAAGGTGCCGAACAGCCTCGCCTCGCCCGTCAGGGCCGTCGACACCGCCATCGGCGGGACGGCCGTGGGCCCGGCGCTGTCGTCGGTTTCTTACTGGGACGCCCGGATCTGACGGACCCGTCCGGGTCAGTCGTGGATCAGCCCCGTCGGTCAGTCGCGAATCAGTCCCGTCGGTCAGTCGTGGATCAGCCCCGTCGCCGTCCCGGCCCCCAGCCCGCGACCTTTTTACGCCTCCGGCGTGGTACGGGGGTATATGGAACTCTCGGTGGTGGTACCGACGCTGAACGCCCGGGACGAGCTGTCGGGCTGTCTCGACTCGCTCGCGGCCCACGTCCCGGACGCCGAAGTGATCGTCGTCAACGGTCCTTCGGCGGACGGCACCACCGGCATGGTCCAGGAGCGCGACGACGTCGACTGCCTGGTCGAACTCGCGGACCGGACCATCAACGCCGCCCGGAACGCGGGCATCAACCGCGCCGACGGCGACGTCGTGGCGTTCGTCCACCACACCCGCCGGGTCGATACGGGCTGGGCGGACGCCGTACGCGACGGCCTCGACTCGGCCGACGTGGTCACCGGACCCACCCACACCCAGCTCCGCGCCGGCGTCTCGACGGAGGAGGTCGAAACCAGCACCATCGCCGGCCGGGAGGTCACCTACTTCAACTCCGGAAACGTCGCCATCCGGCGCGAGCCGCTGGACGAACTGGACGGCTTCGACGAGTACCTGGAGGTCGGCGGGGCCCGCGACCTGGCCCACCGATTGGCCGGGATGGACTACGACGTGGCCTGGCGCGACGGCATGGCAGTCTCCGAGGAGGTGGGCGCCGACGGCGGCCAGCCCGAGACCGACTGGGGCTGGAAGTACCGCTCGCTGTCCTATCGGCTGGTGAAAAACTACGGTATTCGGCCGACCGTGCTTCGGCGCCTCGTTGGCCACGCCGGCCGCGACGCCTACGCGGAACTCTGCCGTGTCGTCAGAGGGGACAGCGAGCCCTCGAAGTGGTTCGGAAAGGGCCGGGACGTGGTTTCTAATATGGCTCG
Source organism: uncultured Halobacteriales archaeon (assembly GCA_964523745.1). GTDB lineage: Archaea > Halobacteriota > Halobacteria > Halobacteriales > Haloarculaceae > CAZGAX01. The sequence continues at coordinate 9,186 of CAZGAX010000139.1, forward strand.
TGGCCTGAAGGACGGGCAGCTGTACCGCCGGCTGGACCGGACTGAGCGGCGGAATCCGAAGGGCCGTTCTGCCCGGGCCGACCGCGCCGTGACGGTCTACGACTGGCGATAATGCGATTTCTGGTGGATTCGGAAAGTGGTCGTCGACAGCATCGCGACTGCCAGGGTACCGGCTGTGAACGTCCTGGACCCGCTGAATTTGGATGCTGTTACTACCGCAACCGTCCAGCAGGGAAAGCCCTCGGCCCGCTGGCGTCGTCGGCGCGTAGCGCCGACTGCCTGAGGGACCGAAGGTCCCTCTCTGGTCGGAGAGTCGGATATC
>CAZGAX010000140.1:0-9276 GCA_964523745.1 uncultured Halobacteriales archaeon
GGCGAAGCCGTCACGGTATAGGAGGCCGGCGAAGCCGGCCTCCCGGTGGCGGCGAACGAAGTGAGCGGAGTCGAAGAAGCGGCTCTATCCGAGGGAGCGGTAGCGACCGAGGATATCCGCTTCTCCGACCGCCAGCGGGCCGAGGGCTTTCCCTGCTGGGCGGTTGCGGTAGCTGTAGGAACAGTCGAATCGTATCGCCAGTGGGCCGAGGACTTTCTCTGCTGCGCGGTCGCGATAGCGTCAGGGCAACCGAACCACCTTGCCAAACTGTCGACCAGAAAGTGATACCAGGCGGAGTTCAACGCGCTTAACCAATCCCACAGTCACGATTCGATCGATGGGAACGGCTGCATCTCCCCCGCCAGCCATTCGCGCAGAGAACCTCCGCAAGTCTTACGGCGACGTCCAGGCGCTCGACGGCCTCAGCTTCACCGTCGAGGCCGGCGAGTTCTTCGGCCTCCTCGGCCCCAACGGCGCCGGCAAGACCACGTTCATCAACACGCTCGTGGGCCTCGCCAGCATGGATTCCGGCACCGCCGAGGTGTTCGGCGACGACGTCGAGGAGGACTACCGCGCCGTCAAGGACCGCATCGGCCTCGCACCCCAGGAGTACAACGTCGACCGCTTCTTCCCGATCCGCGAGGTGTTAGAGCACAAGGCCGGCTACCACGGCTTCAGTACCCGGGAAGCCAGCGAGCGGGCCGACCAGGCGCTGAAGACCGTCGGCATCTACGAGAAACGGGACACCCGCTTCGACTGGCTCTCCGGCGGGATGAAGCGTCGGTTCATGCTCGCCAGAGCCCTGGTGTCCGACCCCGACCTCCTCATCCTCGACGAGCCGACCGCCGGCGTCGACGTCCAGTTGCGCCACGACCTCTGGGAGGTCATCGACCGGATGAACGAGGCCGGGACCACCATCCTCCTCACCACCCACTACATCGAAGAGGCCGAACGGCTCTGTGACCGGGTGGCCATCGTCGACCAGGGTCGGAAGGTCGAGGTGGCGAGTCCCGACGAACTCACCAGTCGGGGCACCGACACCGTCGAAATCGGGCTGTCTAACCCCCCGAAGACGGCACCGAGCTTCGACCTCCAGGGCGTCGTCGAATCCCGGATGGCCGACGGGCACCTGGAAGTCGTCGCCAAGGGCGGCGGGTCGCTCGCCCCCGACCTCCTCCGGGAGCTCGACCGGGACGGCTACGACGTGACCGACCTCAACATCCGGCGGGCATCCTTGGAGGAAGTGTTCGTCGACCTCACCAGGACCGAGGGGGCGGTCCAGCGATGAGCGACGAGGAGCGCGGCCTGGAAGCGGGCGGCATCCCCGACGGCGGCGCCACGGTCAACGGCGACGCGCCGGCCGGCGCCACCGGCACGACGGGCTGGACCGGATTCGTCACCCTCCTCCGACGGGAGGTTCTGCGGTTCGTCCGCCGGCCCCGGAACACGTTCCTGCCGCCGATGATCACGAACGTCCTGTACTTCGCAGTGTTCGGCGTCATCCTCGGCGAGCGCATCCAGGAGATCGCCGGCTTCGACTACATCGTCTTCATCCTCCCCGGGCTGGTGGTCCTGGGAGCCATCTCGAACGCCTTCGAGAACGCCTCCTTCTCGATCTTCCACGGCCGGTGGAACGAGTACATCGAGGAAGTCCTCACGTCGCCGCTGTCCCACGAGGCGATGGTGCTGGCCTACGTCCTCTCGTCGGCGTTGCGAGGATTGCTCGTCGGGACCATCATCGGCATCATCGGCGTCGTCTTCCTCTACCTGACGGGGACGACCATCGCCATCGCCCAGCCGTTCTACCTCGTGGCGTTCATGGTCGTCGTCTCGCTGCTGTTCGCGGGCTTTGGCGTCATCGGCGGCCTCTGGGCCAGGGACTTCGACTACCTCACCGTGCTGAACCAGTTCATCGTTCGACCCCTCGTCTTCTTCGGCGGCGTGTTCTACTCGCTGGACGTGCTGGACCCGCTGTTCCGGGACCTATCCTTGCTGAATCCGATGGTGTACATGGTCAACGGCGTCCGGTACGGATTGTTGTCGTACTCCGACGTCCCGCCGAACGCCGCGCTGGTCGTGCTCTCGGGACTGACCGTCGCCGTCGTCGCGTTCGACGTCTGGCTGTTCCGGCGGGGCTACGGCCTCGTCGAGTAGCGAGCGCCCTCCTTCCCCCCCCCCGTAGACCTTTCAGCGCCGTCGTCGAACGCAACGCCATGACCGACAAACCCCACCCGGAGGTCCAGGCGCTGCTCGAGGAGGCCGAGGTCGGGCTCTGGCCGCCGGCCCAGGGGCTGAGCGTCGAGAGCGCCCGCCAACGACTCGAGGACCTGTTCGCCGCGCAGTCGGCGGAACCGGTCGCCAACGTGGAGAACTACAGCATTCCCGGCCCCGAGGAACCGATTCCCGTCCGGCTGTACGAACCCGACGCGGCGGGGCCACACCCCGTTCTCGTGTACTTTCACGGCGGTGGCTGGGTCGCCGGCAGCCTCGATACGCACGACAGCGTCTGCGCCGCACTGACGAACCGAGTGAACTGTCTCACCGTCTCCGTCGACTACCGGCTGGCGCCCGAGCATCCGTTTCCCGCCGGCCTCGAAGACGCCTACGCCGCCGTCGAGTGGGTCACCGAGCACGGAACGAAGATCAACGCCGACCCCGACCGGATCGCCGTCGCCGGCGACAGCGCCGGGGGCAACTTTGCGGCCGCCGTCTCCCTGCTGGCCCGGGATCGCGACGGCCCCGAACTCGCCCACCAGGGGCTCGTCTACCCGGCCGTCGCCTCGCTGGACCTGCACGACTTCGACAGCTACGAGGAGAACGGCGAGGGCTACCTGCTGGAACGCGAGGGCTCGGCGTGGTACTACGACCACTACCTCGACAGTCCGCTCCACGCCAGGAATCCCTACGCGACGCCACTCCTCGCTGACAGCCATGCCGACCTCCCGCCAGCGACAGTCCTGACGGTAGGGTTCGGCCTCCACCGCGACGAGGGCATCGCCTACGCCGACCGGCTGGAGTCGGCCGGCGTCGACGTCGCCCACCACCACTATCCGGAGATGGTCCACGGCTTCGTGAGCCTGACCGACCTGCTCTCCCGGAGCGAGGACGCGCTCGACGCCCTGGGCCAGCGGCTCCGAGTTGCACTCCAGGACTGAACGGACCGGGACCAGGCCGTCAAAAAATTCGCTCGGGTACGGTCGCCCCGGACCGGGCGACGCGTCGGTCGTGGGCCGCCAGCGACCGGGTCGCCCGTCGACCCGGAGCAGGGGCCCACTGCAGACACTGACCACCGCGTCCTGCCCAGGGAGCGGTGGCCGTGCCGGCACGAGATGGCTTGCTGCCCGGATACTTCGAACACCGCCTCCGGGAATGGCGCATGCTAGCCTATGACACACAGTGACTTACATCTATCTTCAGTCAAGCGAGGCGTCAATGGCGAATCAGGAAGACGGGCGGGTTAGACGTTGTCGGGCGCGTCGGCGTCGTCTTCGACGTCGCGCTTCATGGAATCACGGCGGGCCTTGGCGTCGCGGCCGGTGGCGCCTTCCAGGAAGTCGTTCTTGACGGCGACGGCGTCTTCGGCGGCGTCGACGTGGCCTTCGGCGATGACTTGTTCTGCGGGCTTCTCGTCGATGTGCAGGGCGAGTTTGTTCTTCTTGCCGCCGTACTCGACGGTACCGGCGACGACGCGCTCGAAGACGGGGTTGTCGGGTTCGTCGACCACGAGCAGGTCGCTACCCTCGTAATCCTCGGTGTCTGTCACCGGGCCGAAGTGGTCTTCGACGAACGCCTCCATGTCCTCGACGCGGTCTTCGAGGTGCTCGCCCCGCCGCATCTTGTACTCTCGCATGGAGGGCCGTTTGCGAGGCGGCGTCTTACGTTTTTCGAGGAAGGCGAGGTCCGACCGGAGGGGGAACCTCGCAAACGCGAACGGCGAGCGGTGCGAGACTCGACCGGAGGGAGAGTCTCGATAGCGAGCGGTGAACGGGTGGCCGACTGGAAGGAGGCCACCGATTGCTCGAACGGCCGCAGGCCGTGAAAGCGGAGTGAACCGCGAGCAGGGAGCCGTGAGCGGCGAAGCCGCCCGTGAGCGACGAAACGCGACCGCAAACACAGCAGCGAGAAAAGAGTCGACTACTCCGCGTCGGCCTTGTGGTCGAGCGTGCCGGTGTGACACTCCGGGCAGAAGTCACCCTCGCGGAGCGACGAGGCCTCGACCGCCGTCGAGAAGCCACATTCCGGACAGTGGAAGGTTCCTTCGGGGACCGTCACGGCCGTCCCGGTCGGTTCGACGTCCGGTCGCTCGCCCGACCCTGGTTCCATGTCCGACTCCTCCTCGAAGGTCGGTGGTTCCCAGTCCGGGCCGTCGTCGTCGGGTTCTTCGGGCCACTCGCCGGGCTGGCGTTCGGGCTCGTCGGTGCCGTCGTCGTCCTCCAGGATGACGCCGTCGTCGGTGGCCGGGTCGGTCTCCTCGTCGGGGGCCGGCGGGGCGTCGTCGGCCACGTCAGCGACGGGCTCGGCGGCCGGCTGGCCCGTCTCGGCGTCGGGGACGACCGGCTCGTCGGAGTCGATGGTTCCAGTGGACTCGTCGGCGTCGTCGCCGTCGTCGAGTATCTCGGCGTCGGTGGCGTCGGAGACGTCGTCGGCACGAGCCGAGCCCGCGACGGTTTCTGCGGCGGCGGACTCGGCCGGGTCGGGGGCCGTCGCGTCGGGCTGGTCCGGCGCCACCTCCTCGGCGTCGGGCGTCTCGAGCGTCGTGACCTCCTTGTTCTCGGAGACCACCCGCTGCTCCCCACACCGCCCGCAGGTCTCGACCTCACGGATGGTGATGACCACCTCGCTGCCGTCCTCTTCGCGCTCCCGGTCGACGGTGGCGTCGCCGAACGAGTGGCCGAAGACGGAACACTTGAGACTCATTGCCATGAGGTCGCCGCCTGCGAACCATAAGCGTTCGGTTGACCGACCCCCGCTAACCATAAGAGCGGTGCAGACGTTACCCCCGACCATGAAGGCGAAACCGGAGTACCGCGACCGGGATAGGACTGAGGTCGCGGTCCTGGACGCCCTCGCAGACCGTCACGAGGAGGGCATGACGGTGTTCGAACTCCGGACGCGCGTCGACGTGGACATCGACACCCTGGAGGACGCCCTGGGGTCGCTGAAGGACGACGACCTCATCGAGGCCACCAAAGAAGACCAGCGGACCGTCATCCTCCCGGACGAGAAGGTCATCACCGAGAACGACCGGGAGGACGAACCCGGCCTCATCGACGAAGTCCGGCGACGCCTGCCCTTCTAATCCCCCTTCTCCCACCGTCGCTACGCGGCACAGTTGTTCGGCCCGAGTTCGAGTTCGAACGCGTCCTCGTCGTCTATGGACGCCTCGCCGCGATTGGCGGCGACGATGCGGTCGGCGTTGGCCGGCTCCGGCGGGAGGTCGCCGGTCAGTCGCTCGACCAGTGCTGCCTCGGTCTGGTCGAAGGCGTCCACCGACGTCCTGAGGGCTCCGAGGCGGGCGACGTACCGGCCCTCGTCGTCGGGCCGAGTCTCCGGGCGGTGGTGGCCGGGAGCGACGATCGTCTCGTCGTCGAACGCGTCGAGGCGTTCGGTCAGCGTGTCGTGGAGTTCGGCGGCCAGGGCCGCCGGGTCGCCGTCCTCCTCGAGGTCCGGTCGGGCGACGGCGTCGAGAAAGAGCGAGTCACCCGTCAGGAGCACGTCGTCTCCGTCACCGACGGCGTATCCCGTCATGTCGGTAGTGTGGCCGGGCAGCGCGACGGCCCGGATGGTGGCGTTCCCGACCTGGACGACGTCCCCGTCGTCGAGCGTCTCGAAGTCGCCGGCCACGCCCCGGTCTGCCATCCCGGCGGGAACGTAGGCGGTGGCGTCGGCAGCAGCGGCGAGGTCGTCCCGGCCGCTGAGGTGGTCGGCGTGGAGGTGCGTGTCGAGCACGGCGACGACGTCGGCGCCGCGGTCGTCGGCGTCGGCCAGGTACCGGTCGGTAAAGGCCCGGAGCGGGTCGACGACGGCGGCTTCGCCGGCCGAGACGATCAGGTAGGCGAGACAGCCCGTCGCAGGGCGGTCGTACTGGACGACGGTGGGGGTAGCGTCCGAGGAGTCGCCATCGGTGATTTTGGCGGTCAGGTAGACGTCCGCCCACTCGTCCATGCCGCCGGCGAGGTTGTGGGCCTCGTAGCCCGCATCGGCGAGGAGGCCTGCGACGTAGTGGCTGGACTCGCCCTCGGCACAGACGGCAGTGATCGGTCCCTCGCCGTCGATTTCGGCCGCCAGGTCGTCGACGCCGTCGGTGACCTGCGCCTGGACGAACTTTGCGAGGGGGAGTTGCGTGAACGTCTCGTTCGGGCCGTCGATCCGCCAGGCCTCGACCTCGTCGCGGTCCCGAACGTCGAGGACCCGGACGGCGTCGCCGGCTGCCAGTCGGCGGGCGAGCGCCGGCGGCGACACCGCCTCGACGTCCGTCGGCGGCTCCGGCGCGTCGACTCCGGTCTCGCCAGTGTCGTCGGTCATGCCAGCAGCTAGGGTCGGGGTTTGCATAAGCGTTCCCACCGCCTTCCTCCCGCACTCCTCCCCTCACCCCGTGGTCAGGCTCAAGGGGGACGACAGCCAAGTGGCGGGCATGACCAGCGACCCCGTCGACGAGGTCGAGTCGACCGCAGGGACCGAACTCGACCGGCTCGGCTCCGAGAAGTCGCTCATCGCCGCCACCGACGCGAACCTGGAAGCTGATGCCGTGCTGGGTGTCGTCGCCGACGACCTGGCCACCGCCCGCCGGGTGCTCGACGAGTGGGCCGACGCGGCAGACGATCCCGACGTCGCCGACGCGCTGGCAGCGGCAGCATCCCACTTCGAGGACGCGACTGACGAGGTGACCGCCCACCTGGACCGCGAGCCGGCAGCCGATGCGGACGTCGAGGATTATCTGGCTGGCGCCGATGACGACCTCGACCGAGCGGGTGCCGGCCTGTTGGGAGTGCCCCTCGTTCTCGACCGGACGCTCCTCCAGGTCGTGAGCTTCTTCGTCAACGAGGCCGCCACGAGCGAGGCCGACCTGGCCCGGGACATCCGGGCGACCTGCGACGAGGTCCTGGACCTCGGTCGCGAACTGCTGGCAGACCGCGAGGAGACCGAGCGGGAGCGGGCCAAATCGGCCGCAGTGGACGTGATTCGGGACGCCTACGACGACTACGTCGAGACGCTCGACGGGATGGGTCTGGACCCGAAGCCGATCTGTTAGGGCGGCGTTTTTGGTCGGCGGTAGCAAAGGGGGAGTATGCGCGTCGTCTCGCTGCTTCCCTCGGCGACCGAGATAGTCTACGCCCTCGGCGTCGAACCGGTCGGGGTGTCCCACGAGTGTGACTACCCCCCGGAGGCGACGGAGCTTCCCGCCGTCAATCGGTCGCGGGTAGACCCCGAAGCGTCGAGCAGCGAGATAAACGAGCAGGTGGCAGCGGCCGAGGAATCCGGCGGAGTCTACGAGATCCGCCGGGACGTGCTGGCCGACCTCGACCCGGATGTCGTGGTGTCCCAGGGCATCTGTGACGTCTGCGCCGTCGACGAGGTGCTCGTCCGGGACGCAGTGGCGGACCTGGGCCTGGACGCCGAGGTGGTGACGACGGACCCCCACAGCCTCGACGACCTCTACCGCGACGTCGAACGTATCGGAGAGGCCCTGGACCACGAGGAGGCGGCGGCCGACCTCGTGGCCGACATGCGAGAGCGGGTCGCGGCGGTGGCGGAGACAGCGGCGGAGCCAGAAGCGACGGCAGCAGGCGAGTCGGCGGACCGGCCCCGAGTGGCGGTGCTGGACTGGATGGACCCGGTTATGGTGGCCGGCCACTGGATCCCCGAGATGGTCGACATCGCAGGCGGGGAGTACGGCCTGGCGGATCCGGGTGCCCGGTCACGGCCCCGGGAGTGGGAGGAGATTCGGGACTACGACCCCGAGGTAATCGTCGCTGCTCCGTGTGGCTTCGGCCTGGACCAGACGGTCGAGAACTGGCACGACCTGGCGGACAGACCAGGCTGGGAGGACCTGATGGCCGTCCGCGAGGGTCGGGTCTACGCCATGGACGGCCACCACTACGTCAATCGGCCGGGACCACGGCTCGTCGACACGCTGGAGTTCCTGGCGGGCGTGATTCGGCCAGAGACGTTCGAGGCGCCGCCGGAGAGCGTGGTTCGGCCGTTCTAAGCGAGGGCTGCGAGGCCGACGAGCGTGTTGTTCAGGACCACGAGGATCCCGGCCCCGACGACGCCGGTGAACCAGGCGCGCCAGCCGGGGACCCGCTGGACGACCGGCCGGCACTCCAGCAGGACGACGCCGGCGTACAGGACGACGGCGGCCTTGAGAGCAAGCACGAGCAGCGGTTCGTGCGTCAGGAGAATCCGCATCCAGGGATTGGCTTCCATGCCGACCGATCCGGTGACCGACAGCGCGAAGAACGTCGAGAGGACGTCGCCCAGGCCCCAGACTAACACGAGGGCGTAGACGAATCCGACGTAGCTCGGGACGTACTCCTGGAGGGCGCCGAACGCGGCGAGCGGAGTACGGGACAGGTCGGCGGTCGACATCGGCTGAGTACCTCCACGTGGTAGACAGTCTCTCTTAAACCCACCCCCGCAGTTATCGACGCTGAAAACACCTGGGTGAGAGAGGAGGTACGGGCGCCGAAGCATTCAATTGAACACCTGAACATATGTTCATATGGCCGTTCGTCGGTCGTCTCTCGGTGTTCTATTTCGGTACCCGGACCGCGACAGCAACGCCGACGAAAGCCCTCACCTCGCTCGCGGTCGGAGAGCGGGATATCCTCCCTCACTTCGTTCGGATAGGGCCCGCTCTCCGACTAAACGGAGCGCGACCGAGGTTCGCCCTTTCAGTCCGCCAGGGAAATCACTGGTGAGGCCGAGAAGCGGCGGTTGGCGCGCGGGAGGGACCGACCAACGGGAGGGACCGACTCGTGCGAGGGACGACTGAGGGAGCGAAGTGACCGAAGGAGTCGGTTGGGGAGGCGAGTGGTGCGGTGCGGTTGCTGTGCGGTCCTGGTGGACTGAAAGGGCGAACTTCGCGTCGCGGCTCCGCCGCTACGTTATAGGAGGTCGGCTCCGCCGACCTCCCCGCTGGCGTTCACTTTAGTCGCTGAGCGGCCCCTATCCGAGCGACTGAAAGGAGCGAGGATAGGGGCCGCTCAGCGACCGCGAGCCGGGCGGCGTGAACGGAGTGAGCGCCGCCGAATGAGCGAGCGGGGAACGGAGTGA
>CAZGAX010000141.1:0-9196 GCA_964523745.1 uncultured Halobacteriales archaeon
TCGAGGCCGTCGAGAACTCGGCGCCGCGCGAGGAGACCGTCCGCCTGAAGTACGGCGGCATCTCCGTCCCGAAGGCCGTCGACATCTCGCCCCAGCGCCGGGTCGACCAGGCCCTGAAGTTCCTGGCCGAGGGCGTCTACAACGACTCGTTCAAGACCGACCAGGAGGCCGCCGAGGCCCTGGCGAACCAGCTCGTCGCCGCCGCCAACAACGACGTCGGCGCCTACGCCGTCAACCAGAAAGAAGAGAAAGAGCGCGTCGCTGCCGCCGCGCGGTAATTTTCCGTTCTTCTCTCTCGTTTTCCGGTCGATAGCACTGCTCGCACGGTCCGGATGAATCTCTTCCGTTCGACCGGATACCGGCTTCGAGACTGTGAGCCACGGCCGAAACACGTTCAAAACATCAGGCATAAAATACATTCCATAAGACTTAATATTATTACACTAAATGCTGGTGTTGCATGTTTGGTTCAGACCAAAATAATGCAAAATCAGTAGGTGACAGTGACGGAAAGATAAACGCGGGCTTCAGTCGTCGGACGCTACTGAAACGGACGGGGCAGATCGGTGCCCTGGGTCTGCTACCGACCGGTTCGACACTCGCGTCGGAATCGCCGATATCCGATTCGGACGTCCGACCGGACACCTCCTTCGACCCACGGCGACAGCAGGAGGTGGCGTCGTTCGTTGCGAACGCGTTCGAGGTCAGAGAGCAGTTAGTTCGGCGGTTCGAATCGCAGCCGGGTGTGGCCAGTGCCACGGCTGCACGCCGCGCCGACGAGGTCATCGACGAGGAACGCGACCGGCTCCTGAACGAGCTATCGGCCAGACAGCGAGAGGCGGTCGGCAACGTCCTGGCCGATAGCGAACTCGTTCTCGACCATCGTCGTGTCGAACGTCCTGCCGCCGTCGTTGGCTCGGACGACACGGTCGGAACCACGGGCCACGGCGAGTGGGAATTCGAGAGCTTTACCGGGAAGCTCGAGGCACGGCTCAGCACGGTCGTAGGGACCTTCGACGCGTTCACGTACTGGCACAACGTCGAGTGGGAGGCCAATCACGACTGGCCACCCGAGATGCGGGGCATCGATCCGAGCGCCTGGGGCGATGGGAAAAACCACCTCCTGGCGTACTGGGACTACACGGGTTCGAGCAGAGACGACATCGACGTGTACTCCAACTACTTCCTCTCGGAGAAAACGGGCACGTTCAACGGATGCCTCCTCATCGGTTCGTCGTTCACCTGTCCACGCGACGACCAGGCTTACATCGAGATCGCAGGCTCGTCGAACGGGAGCGGGTCCGTGACCGAGAAGTCCGTGAACGGAACGGCGTGAGTGCCTGCTCGCGTTTTCAACCGACCGAACAGGCCGCCGGAGAGGGGGATGCCACCCATCGGCAATCGCCACCGGGTAGTATATGTCCCAGCAGCGTGAGTAATTATATTAATGGCATCGATGCGATGGACCCCCTCCGTCTCGCTCGAAGTCGTGGTGGACCTGTTCCTGGCAGTCATCGGTCTGACGGTCCTCATCCTGCCGGCCGTCTCGCTCGTGAACGAGTTGCTCTCGGAACCGCTGTCTTTCGAGACGATAACGCGAGGCGTCGTGTTCCTCTCGTTGTTTATCGCTCCGTTCTTCAGCGCCGGCTACCTGTCGCTGGCGCGGCTCCGTGACGCCTGTATCGCACTCCTCGCCAGTGGACTGGTCCTCGTCGTCACCGGGGCATTCGCTCTCGCCATCCTCGGCGTCGAAATCGACTCTCCGGTTCCCCGAGCTATCGCCTGGACACTCGCGTACTGCGTCGCCGTGTACGTCTTCGTCACCTGGCCGACTCGCCGGACGAGTAGTGCTACCTGAACCCAGGTTCGTGCACAGTGACAGCGATCCGGGACGCTCCATCATCCAGAGAGCAAGTCACTACCGCCGCGTGCTAACCTGGCCTCGCTAGACCTGACGCTGACGATACAAAAACGCCGTTCAGCGAACACTTACCCCGACACGGCCACAGCCACCGACCATGGCCGATTCGCGGTCGCTCGTCTATCGCTACTACGCCTTCCGGGCGACGATTGCAGTTGGATTCATCACGCCCATCTTCACCTTGTTCGTCCTCCGAGACCTCTCGTTTGCCCAGTTCGGCACGCTCTCTGCCCTTTACTCCGTACTGTCGGTCGTCGGCGAGGTGCCGACGGGCTACGTCGGCGACCGGTTCGGCCGGCGTGCCAGTCTGTTACTGAGCGTCACGTTTTCCATCCTCTCGCTGGCTGGCTTCGTCTTCGCCCAGTCGTTTCTCTGGTACACGGTCCTCTTTGCCTTCTGGGCGCTGGCGCTAACGTTCCGGTCGGGCAGCATGGACGCCTGGCTGTACGACGTCCTCGACGAGCACCTCGACACCGACGACTTCAGCCACATTCGAGGGAGAGGTGACGCCGTCCAGTCCTGGTCGAACGTCGTGACGATGGTGGCCGGCGGGCTCCTGTACGGACTCGACCCGATCTACCCGTTCGTCGCGGCCGTCGCCGTCAATTGTCTCGCGGTGGGGGTGCTGTTTGCCCTGCCGAAGAACAGCCAGTACCGGGACGGCGCCGCCGCGTCCGGGACCGACGACGGGGCGACCACCGATGACGAGCCGTCCGCCGACGCCGAGCCGTCCACCGCCGCCGACCGCATCGGTCCGCTGGACGCCCTGCCGCTAATCCGTGACCGACTCGGCAGCCTACCGTTGCGCTCGCTCGTGGTCTACTTCGGGCTGTTCTACGCCGTCGTCGGCACCGCCACGGCGTACGTCCAGCCGATGGCCGTCGAAACGTTCGGCCCGCTGGCGGCCTCGGTCGGCGTCGAACTGCCCGCTGAGGGGGCAATCGCCGCGGCGAGTTCGGGCCAGGTCGGTCCGACGCTGGCGCTCGGCCTCGGAGTGATGTACGCTGGCCTCTCGGCGGTGGCGTCGGTGGGTGGCTACTACGCCGGCCCCATCGAAGCCCGATTCGGCACCCGACTCACCCTGCTCGTGGTCCCCCTGGTGACGGCAGTATTCATGGTGCTGCCGCTGGGCGTCGCGCTCCTGGCCCTGCCGGCCTTCGCGATGATGCGGGCCGGCATGCCGCTCGCCCAACCGGTCGCCAGTGGCTACCTCAACGACCACGTCGAGTCCACCGGCCGGGCGACGACGCTCTCGGCGGCCTCGATGCTCTACATGGGCCTCCGGACGCCGCTGGCTATCGCGGCCGGCGTCGTCGCCGGCTGGACGACCGCGACGACGTCGGTGGCGGCTCTGGGTGGGTTCCTGCTGTTGGTCGGCGGAGCCGTCTGGCTCGTCGGCGAAGTCGCCCCGGAACGGCCGCCGTCGAGGGCGACGGAATCGTAGGCCGCTGGCGAACCCGAGTCAGCGCTCAGAGCCCCATTTCGTTGCCGAGGAACAGCCTGGTCGATGTGAGAATCGACGGCCGCGAGATGCGGGCCATTTCGTCGTCGCTCAACTCGAAGTCGAAGACGGCGACGTTGTCAGCCAGGTGGTCTTCGCTGGTGGACTTCGGGATGGCGACGACGTTCTCCAGTTGGGTCGCCCACCGCAACGCCACCTGGGCAGCGGTCTTGTCGTACCGCTCGCCGATTTCCGAGAGGACCGGCTCGTCGACGACGCCGCCGTGGGCAAGCGGGCTGTAGGCCGTCACGACCACGTCCGTCGACCGGGCGTACTCCCTGACGGCCTGGTGCGTGTAGAACGGGTGGAGCCGGACCTGGTCGGCCAGGATGGGGATCGGCGACTTCTCCCTGGCGCGTTTCAGTCGCCAGCGCCGGAAGTTCGACACGCCGGCGTGGCGGATCAGCCCGTCGTCCTGGAGTTCTGCCATGGCTCTGGCCGTGTCCGCGAACGACACCAGGGGGTTGGGCCAGTGGAGCAACAGGAGGTCGACGTAGTCCGTGTCGAGGCGGTCCAGGCTCTCCCGGGTGCTGGCCAGGACGTCGTCGTACCGGGCGTTGCCTGGCGTGACCTTCGTCGTCAGGAATACCTCGTCGCGGTCGACGTCGGCGTCGGCGATGGCTCGACCCACTTCGGTTTCGTTCTCGTACATTTGTGCGGTGTCGACGTGCCGGTATCCGAGTTCGAGGGCCGTCGAAACCGTTTCGTAGCACCGGCTCCCTTCGAGTTGCCACGTCCCGAGGCCGATTGCGGGGACCTCCGCGTTCTGGACGGTAACGTGCTCCATGGCGGGTTTCGGGAGTCCCTGGTATATAGGCCCCCTGCCCGGTTGGCGTGGATCCGGGCTGATTTGCCGCGACCTTCGACGGCTGTCGTACGGTAAACCGACGTTTATATGAGGGTTGACGGGGGTATCGAGACGTATGGCCGGCAGTCACGAATCCGTCGAGCTAATCGGCGACAGGGTGGTCGAGTATTTCGCGACCGCAGTACTGGTAGCGGCGTTGACGGCGGGCCTGGCGCAGTTTTCCGCGCCGTACCCGTTCTCACCGGCACCGGTGACGCTCCAGACGGCCGGCGTCTACGCTGCTGGATTACTCCTCGGACCGGTCTGGGGTGCCTTCTCGCTCCTGCTGTACCTCGGTGCAGGCATCGCCGGTGCACCCGTTTTCGCTGGCTTCGGCGCCGGCCTCGGCGTCGTCACGGGCCCGACCGGTGGCTACCTTATCAGCTTCCCCATCGCTGCGGCGCTCATCGGCGGCATCGTCCACCGACAGGTCGACCCGCGGAGCCTCACCGACGTCTCCCTCGTGGTCCAGGCCGGGGCGTTGCTGGCCGGGATGGTCGTCGTCTTCCTGATCGGCTCCGTCCAGCTCGCGCTGGTGATGGGGATGGACCTGGTGACCGGCCTCATCGAAGGTGGCCTGGTGTTTCTCCCCGGCGACGTCGCCAAGGCCGTCGCCGTGCTGGGCCTGCTGACCGGCGAGCACCTCGTCGGCGAGCGCCAACTCCCCGGCGAATGATCGCGGTCGACGGGCTGGTCCACTGCTACGACGACACCCCGGCAGTCGACGACGTCTCCGTCTCCATCGACGATGGCGAGTTCGTCGTCCTGGCGGGGCCGAACGGGAGCGGCAAGACCACGCTCGTCCGGCACTTCAATGCGCTTCTGGAGCCCGACGAGGGCTCCGTCGAAGTCGACGGGGTCGACGTCACGGAGGATCCGGTCGCGGCGCGAACGAGCGTCGGGATGGTGTTCCAGCACCCTCGCGACCAGTTCGTCGCCGCCACAGTCGGTGCCGACGTCGCTTTCGGCCCCGAGAACCTCGGCCTCGACAGAGACGAGATCGACCGGCGGGTCGAGGAGGCGCTGGCGACCGTCGAAATGGCCGACCGGGCCGACGACCGTATCGCCACGCTCTCCGGCGGGGAGGAGGCCCGGGTTGCCATCGCCGGCGCCCTGGCGATGGAACCTGACTATCTGGTCCTCGACGAACCGTTCGCGGGGCTGGACCTCACAGCCAGAAACTCCGTCCTGGCCCGCGTCGACGACCTCTCGGCCGAGGGGACCGGCATCGTCGTCGTGACCCACGACCTCCGGGACCTGCTCGACCGGGCCGACAGACTCCTTGCGATGTCCGAGGGACGGCTGGTGGCCGACGCCGACCCGGCCGACGCCGAAACCGCCCTCGAAGGAATACCGGTTCGCGTTCCGACATGCTGACCTACGAGCCCGGAACGTCGCTGGCCCACCGTCTCGACCCCCGGTCGAAGCTTCTCGTCCAGTTTGGCTTCGCCATCGCCGTGTTCACCCATCCGACGCCGGTGGCGCTGGTCGTGCTGACCGGCTTCGCGCTGGCCGTCCTCGCCGTCGTTCGCCTCTCACCGCTTACGATTCTTCGAACCTCGTGGTTCATCTTGGTGCTCCTGGTGTTCGGAGCCCTGCTTGCGTCGCTGGTGCCACGCGAGCCGTGGGTAGTGCCCTCGAAGGCAATCGACTCGCTGCTGGCGGGTTACCGCGTGATACCGGTGCTGTTCGTCGCCGGGGCCTACGTCCGGTCGACGCCGGTCAGGGACACCCGGGCAGCTATCCAGCGCCACGTCCCCGGCCGACCCGGCCAACTGTTCGGGGTCGGCATCGCACTGGTCTTCCGATTCTTCCCGGTGCTCCTCGGCGACATCCGGGAGGTCCGGAACGCCATCAAGGCCCGGGGCGGCGACGAGCGGTCGGCCATCGACCGAACCCGACGGACGGTACTGGTAGGGATTCGCCGCGCCTTCGAACGAGCGCATCGGCTCTCGGTGGCCCTCCGGGCTCGCTGTTTCGCCTGGAACCCGACGCTACCGGCGCTCTCGTTCACCTGGGTGGACTATCCGGTGCTCCTGCTCGGCGTCGGCCTGGCGCTGACGCCGCTCCTCTTCTAATCGGCTGCCTGGCCACCGCTCCCGGCGTAGGCCCGAGTCGCGTCGACGAGGGCCTTCCGGTACTCGCTCTCGTCGGGGTCGTGGGCCAGCGTCCGGAAGTGCTCGCGAAACTGTTCGAAGTCGATGCCCGGCGCGTCGGCCGCCGCGGCGTGGGCCAGGTCGTAGATGCGGTGGTCGTCGCCGACGAGGTCGTGGCGCTCGACGAGCGCCAGGGCGAAGGCGGCGTTGACCGACGTTATCTCTGGATCGGCGGCAGGCGTCAGTCGGTCGGCCGGTTTCACCGCCCTTCCCGTCCGTGGTGACTCCGTAACCACGCTACCCCAGGCGGGTGGATCGCGGGGCCGGTCGGCGACGGCCGCTGCCAGGCTGGATTCGAGGAAGTCCACCAGCTTGTCGGCCGGTGCGACCTCCAGCCAGACGTCGTCGGCGTAGATGTCCTTCATGTGGTTTGCGATCTGGTAGACCTGCGTGAGTTTTCGCCGCTCGACGCTGTGGCCGGCCAGCGCCAGGAAGATGGCCTCCTCCGTCGACTGGGTGTGGGAGGGGTGGCCGGCCTCGTCGTGGTGCATGTGAGCGTATTCGTGGAGGGCTAACTCTCGGGCCATCGCGGAGGTGGCGGCACCCTGGGAGATGACCAGTCGGTGGCCGTCGGCGTCGTGGCTGACTCGGGTTCGTTCGTCGGGGTCGTCGACTACGTCGACCGTGACGGGTCGCTGGAGGTCTCGTTCCGTCTCGAAGAGGTCGCGAGCGCCAAGAAAGGGCGCGGCCGGTCCCGGACCGCGGACCTGAACGTCCATGTAGCATGACGTGGGTGATTCCGCCGTATTACTCTTGCGGGGCGTGCCACCGTTTGACACGAACGCTGGCCTGGAGCCCGCTTCGCTGGCCTACAGACTGACCGTCTGGCGCACCCAGCCGGTCGCCCCGCTGGGGAAGGCGTCGGCTCGCCCCCGTGGCTGAACCGTCCCCTGGCCGTCGGTGGCTCTGACGACGACCGCGTGCTCGCCGTCGGGCTCGAACTCGTAGCGCCACTGCCGCCAGACGTCCTCGCCCGGCAGCGGCTCGGACAGCTCCGCATCGGTCCAGGTCGCCCCGTCGTCCGTCGAGACCTCGACTCGCTGGATACCTCGCGTTCCGGCGTAGGCGTGACCGGCGAGCTGGAGGTGCCCGTTGCCGACGTTCTGGACGGACCAGAGCTTCGCGACGGTGTTGACCGGACCGGTGCCGTGCCAGCCCCGCCGCTCCCAGTAGCCGTCCATCTCTTCTTCGAGGAACTCGATCTCCGAGAGCCACTTGACGTTGGTCTCGCCCCAGTGGCCCGGTACGAGGATCCGAACGGGGTGGCCGTGGGATTCGGGCAGGACCTGGCCGTTCATCCCCCACGCGATGAAGCCGTTTTCGAGGGCCGCCAGGGGATACTGGACGAAGTACCCGTCCTCTGCGCGGACCATCGCACAGTTGCAGGCCCCCGAGGGGCCGGCCGCCTCGATCAGCGACTTCACTGGCGTGCCCGTCCAGAGGGCGGTGTCCATCTTCCGGCCGTTGAGGTCCTCGCCCACGCAACGCAGGGTCACGAAGCGGTGTTCCGTCGGCATCGCAGTCAGCTGGTCGAAGTCCACCGTCACTTCCTCCTCGACGTCGCCGGTGACCGACAGCGACCAGTCGTCGGCCGAGAGCCGGGGATCGAACTGGGCGATGTCGACGTTGTAGAACTCGCCGATCTGACTGACGAGCCCGGGCATCGAGTCGCCGGCGATGGAAAGCGACCGGTCCTCGGCGAGCTGGAGTCTCTCGTCGACCGCGGTACCTGCTCCCGGTGCCCGGCCGGTTTTCGCCGGCCCGGACCCCGAGCGAAAGCGACCGATTGCGGCCGCTACGGCGCCGAATCCGATGGCTCCAACCAGGGCTGTCGTCACTCGCCGGCGCGTCGGCCCCGATTCGGTGGCTCCCGGTTGCCCTTCGGGGCTGGCCGACGCGATACTCGTTCCAACGGCGGTGAAGATGACGGCCAGCACTGCCGGAGCCAGTGCGAGCACCGGAGCGCCGGTGATCACGGTCGTCGCGAGCCAGACGAGCAGTGCAGACAGGCCGACGCCGACGAACGGCCGGTCGAGTTCGCGACCAGCTACCTTCCCGACCAGGGCGAGGCTACCCAGGAGTGCCGTCGCCAGTCCCACGGCGAGTCCGAGGTGTAACAGGTGGCCCGATTCTCCGAGCGTCTGTATCGCCCAAGCGACGATCCGGCCAGGCGTCGCCCGGACGACGAGAGCGTCGATCGGTGCGACGACGAACGAGCGCGAGTCGCCAGCGGCGGCGTACGACCCGGCGACGGCGGTCAGGCCGGCCAGGCTGGCGAACAGCCACTCGGTTCGGGACGGAGGGTCGACCATCGACTATTGCTCCTGGTCGGCGTCACATGATTGTATTCCAACATCGCTCTCGGTTCCGACCAAAATCGGTCTAGATTCTCGGCCGAAGTGGTCGCCACGGGACGGGAGGGACCCGACGCCCAGTCGGCGGGATCCGGATTCCGTCGGCAGGTCAGTGTTACCGCGTCAGTGACACCCACACATAGCAAGACGGCAGCGGGATCCGGTGCCAGAGTGAAACACTACCCTTTTAGCCCTCCTGCCGGTAGCGAGTATACAAATGGGCCGACGCAAGAAGATCGTACAGGAATGTGAGGAGCTGATGGACAAACCGGAGCAGATCCGGAACATCGCCATCGCAGCGCACGTCGACCACGGCAAGACGACGCTGACGGACAATCTGCTGGCCGGTGCGGGGATGATCTCCGACGAGACTGCCGGGGAACAGCTCGCGATGGACACCGAGGAGGACGAGCAGGA
>CAZGAX010000142.1:0-8931 GCA_964523745.1 uncultured Halobacteriales archaeon
GGTCGACGAGGACGGCCTCATCGCCATCCGCGACCGGAAGAAAGACATCATCGTCTCCGGCGGGGAGAACATCTCGACCATCGAACTCGAGGACGCGCTCCACGACCACGAGGCCGTCGGCGACGTCGGCGTCGTCCCGTCGCCGAGCGAGCAGTGGGGTGAGACGCCAAAGGCGTTCGTCGTTCCCGAATCGGGCGACCCCGACGACCCCGGAACGACTGCCGAGGAACTGGAGGCGTTCTGCGAGGACAGCCTCGCCGGGTACAAGGTGGTCCACCGGTTCGAATTCGTCGCCGAACTCCCGAAGACGGCGACCGGGAAGATCCAGAAGTACGAACTCCGCCAGCGGGAGTGGGACGACGAGGAGGACATGGTCGGCCAGGGCTGACCCGTCCGTCACCGGGCGTCAGGGTCGAATCGCCTGCCGACGTAGCGAACGAGCAAGAGCAGGGTGCCGAGCACGATTCCGACGGTGACCATCCCGTAGAGAGCCATGCCGAGCGGCGTCGGCGGCAGGTCGACGAGGAAAAACAGGGTCGGGTCGAGCGCGTCGGGACGAATGAGTCCGATGACGTAGCCGAAGACGCCGGTCACGACCACGAGGATGGCGTAGAGACCGGCGACGACGCGCCGCCCGCCGAATCGGCTCCCGGACGCGTCGGTGGTACCGGCCGCGTCCGACCG
Organism: uncultured Halobacteriales archaeon; assembly: GCA_964523745.1. Lineage (GTDB taxonomy): Archaea > Halobacteriota > Halobacteria > Halobacteriales > Haloarculaceae > CAZGAX01. The sequence goes on from CAZGAX010000142.1 coordinate 685, forward strand.
GTCGGCAGACTCCGTGGATTCCTCGTCGGTCACGTCCGGCGATTCGCGACGGAGACGAATAGGCTTTACAGGTCGCCCTCGAAGATCCGAGCATGTCCGAGAAGGATCTACTCTTTCTCGTCCTGGCGGGCATCGCGACGATGATGTTCCTGACCGGAATCGTCCTGGCGCTGAGCGGCTGAGCTACGCAGCGTCTTCGGATTCGCCGCCATCCGTGGCGACCTCGTCGCCGCCGTCCGGGAGCGCGCTGGATTGCTTGTCACCGAACCAGGCGAACTCCCGGGAGCGCTGGTCGGTCTCAGCGAGGTTCCAGGGGTCGCCGTCTTCGACTTTCGGCCCTTCGAGCCAGGACTGGACGACGTTCCAGACGAAGATTGTCTGGCCGACAAGGAGGATTAATGCACCGGCAGACGCCGCCTGGTGGAGCAGGTTGATCAGGTCGAGCGGAGCGATGGCGGATTCCAGTTGGTAGGTGGCGTACCGACGGGGCATTCCGGCGTATCCCAGCAGGAGCATGGCGAAGAACGTGATATTCGTCCCGACCATCGACAGCCAGAAGTGCCACTTGCCGAGGGTGCGCTGGTACATCCGGCCGGTGAAGATGGGGAACCAGTAGTAGATGCCCGCGAAAGCCGCAAAGCCGATGGCCCCCATGACGATGTAGTGGAAGTGCCCGACCACGTAGTAGGTGTCGTGGAGCAACAGGTCCACCGGCACGGCGGCGAGGAACACGCCGGTGATGCCCCCGATGATGAAGTTCGAGATGAACCCGATGCAGAACAACATCGGCGTGGTCAGGCGTATCGACCCGTTCCACATCGTCGTAATCCAGTTGAACGTCTTCACCGCGCTCGGGACGGCGATGGCCAGCGAGACGGCCATGAAGCTGACCCGTAGTCGGGGGTCCATCCCTGTGGCGAACATGTGGTGGGCCCAGACGCCGAAGGAGAGGACGCCGATGGCGAGCGTGGAGTAGACGACGAACTTGAAGCCGAACAGTTTCCGCCCGGCAAACTTCGGAAGCACGAGCGAGACGATACCCATCGGTGGCAACACGAGAATGTACACCTCCGGATGGCCGAAGAACCAGAACAGGTGCTGCCAGAGGATGGCCCCGCCCCCCTCCTGGGCGAAGAAGGTCGTCGCGAGGTTCCTGTCCATCAACAGCATGACGATGGCGCTGCCCAGCAGCGGGAAGGCGAACAGGATGAGCCCGGACTGGGTGAGGATGGTCCAGGAGAAGATGTCGAGGTTGGCCCAGGAGACGTCCTCGGCTCGTTCGGTGAAGATGGTCGAGATAAAGTTGATGGCACCCATCGTCGCGGAGACGCCGGTGAGGTGCAGGCCGAGGAGCATCAGGTCTGCGCCGGGGTTGGGGCCTGCCATGCCGGAGAACGACTGCTCGACGGAGAGCGGCGTGTACATCGTCCAGCCGGTCTGGGCAGCCTGGATCGCACCCCCGGTGAGGGGTTCGAGGAAGAAGCCACCCCAGATGAGCAGGGCGCCGGGCGGAAGGAGCCAGAACGCGATTGCGTTGATCCGGGGGAAGGCCATGTCGTCGGCGCCGATCAGCAGCGGGACGAAGTAGTTCGCGAAGGCCGCGATGACGGGCGTCCCGAACAGGAAGAGCATCGTGATTCCGTGACTGGTCATTATGGCGTTGTAGAAGTTGTTGCCGAAGGCCAGTCCGGAGGGGGTGACGAGCTGGACCCGGATCAGGAACGCCATGATGCCACCGACGGCGAAGGTGATGACTGCGTAGGTGCCGTACAGCAACCCGATGTCCTTGTGGTCGACGGTCGTCAGCCAGCGGAGTATTCCCCCTGGTTTTTCCTCGTGGACCGTCGCCCCCTCACCGACGTACCCTCCACCACCGGGTAGCGGCGAATACGACCGCCAGTCTTCCAGCCGCATGAGCGCCAGGACGACGGCGACGAGGAGAAATCCCATCAACGCCGTCAGCACGAGCTGGTCAGCTACCATGTCTAGAACGTCCGGGGTCCGGGCTAATGAATGTCTGGATACGCTTCCAGTCTCCTATCGAATACGTCTCATCGTAGCTCACGGTAGCCATTAGCACCCGAAAGTCAATATTCCTGCCACGTCGTCTTTCGGTCCACAGTTTCGACTTGTACGTCGGTCGACGCCGGCAGGGGGCTATTCGTCAGCCCGCACTGCGTCGCCTGTCTCCGCCGTCACCTCGGCCTCCCGTTCGGCCGACGCGACGGCTTTGCCCGAGTAGTACGTCAGCACTGTCAGGCCGAAGGCCATCGTTCCGATGATGCCGAACTGGATGGTCGTGATGGTGCTGTCGAAGCCAAACGGCGAGAGGACGAGAAAGAGGACGGCGAACAGCGCCAGTATGACCAGCGGAATGACGTTCACCGAGAGGTCGAGCAGCGTCTCCCGGTCGAACACCTTTGCTGCCATGGTTGGCAGTAGGGACAGTGCAGTTAATAGCGTAGTGGTTTCCCGTCAGGTTCGGCCTGCGGTCGCGAGCGGCATCGCCAGGGCGATAGCGAGGAGGATGGCGCCTGCCGCGACGATGGCGGCTCCTCGGTACGCGAAGCCGTTTGCGGGGTCGAGCAGTGCCTCGACGGTGAGTCCCGAGAGGCCCAGACTTCCGACGACTGCAATCGCTCCCAGGACGGCCAGCAGGACGCCGACGCCGACCAGGACGGACCGGGGGCCGGAGACGTACTCGGCCTCGGTCAGGATGCCCGCGACGGTGCCGCCGAACAGCACGAGGCCGGCGACGGTGACCGGAAACAGGCCGAAGACGACGCCGAGTTCCGAGACCACGACGCCCAGCGCGACGAACACCGGCCACGGGCTGGCCTTGCGGTACTGGTCGCTCAACCCCGGTTCCACCTCGTCGCTCATGGTCGACGGTTGGCGAGCGCCGGCAAAAGGTCCGTCGTTCGCGTCCGTAGCGTGTGGGTGGAATCGTCTGACGCCCCGCAAACTATTTGTTCCGCATCTGGCTTGTGAAAGACAATGAGCACACGCGTTGTCGACCGGGTCGACGACTGGGACCAGCGCCCCTTCTCGGGCGGCTACGGCGAACTCCAGACCCTGGCCGACGAGGAGTTTTCCGGCGTCGTGAGGGCCGGTGGCGCCGAACTGTTCGTCACGAAAGGAACCGTCGTCGGCATCCGTCGCGGGAGCATCGAGGACTTCGCGGACGCCTCGGGCACCGTATACGAGGCACCCTATCCGGCGCTCCCGCTGCTGGCTATCATGCAGGAGCGCAGCGACGAGGTCCGCGCCCAGTACTACACCGAGGAGACGCCGCTCTCGGAGGTCGACGGAACGCTCGAAGACGGCGGCTTCACCGGCTACGTCGAACTGTCCGAGAACGTCCTCAGCGGCGACTACTACCAGGTCTACCACGGCGGCCACTCGATGAGTGCGGCCTACGTCGGCGAAGCCCAGCGCCTCCTGACCGGTGACGAAGCCTTCGAGACGGCCGACGACGAGGTCGGCATCTACGAAGTCCGCCCGGTCGACGTGGACGCCATCGAAATCCCAGAACCGGACGACGCCGGCGGTGCCGAGGAGGCTGCCGTCGGGGCCGGGGCCGAGGCCGCTGACGGGACGCCCCCCGAGTCGGTCGACGACGCGGTCGAATCGGCAGACGCCGGTTCAGCAGTCGAGGATCCCGAAGGAGCCGCCGACGATGCCGGACGGGCGGGTGACGCTGTCGACGTCGCGGAGGCAGAATCCGGTGGTGACGGGCCGACGGACGACGGTGGTTCGACCGCAGAAGCCGCCGCCGGAGCGAGCGCGGCTGGCGGGAGTACGACCGGGTCGGCTACCGGCGCGTCGTCGACCGGCGGGGCAGCCGAATCGGCTGCGTCGATTCCGGACGCGGAGTCGGACGGCGGTGGGTCGGCCGGTTCCGGGTCGTCGACGTCAGCGTCGGCCGGCGCCGGCACGTCGGGCGGCACTTCGCGGAGCGAGGACCGGACGTCGACCCGACAGGACGCCGGTGGGGAAACGACAGCCGGCGGGAGCGGGGCTGGCAGTGGTGCCGCCGGGACCGCTGCGAGCAGTCGCCAGCCGACGCCGAGTGCGAGCGGCGACGGCAGTCACCTAGAAACCCGGTCGATCCCGTCGCTCGACCCGGAACGGACGAAGACGCGCCAGCGAAGTTCACCATCCAGCGGGGGTCCGCGCGGCGACTCACCGGGCCGCACCCAGCGGGGACAGGCCACCGAGGCGGCCGGGAGCCAGGGGACCTCCGAACAGTCGCCCGAGGCACCGGCGTCGGACCAGCAGCCGGCCGAGGAGAGCACGGACCGGGCAGACGAGCCCGGGGCGGATGCGAGTCCAGAAGCCGGATCCGCCGGTGACGTTCCGGCAGACGTCGAGGCGGAACTCGAGCGCAAGGAAGCGGAGATAGAACGACTGGAGGCGGAACTCGCGGAAGCCACGGGCGGCCAGGACGACCTGGAAGCCGAACTCGAAGCGGTTCGCGAGGAGCGCGACGAACTGCAGGAGAAAGTCGACCAGCTCGAGACGGAACTGGAGCGCCTCGAGGAGGAGTTCGGCGCGGCGACCGACGCCGAGCAGCGCCTCACCGCCCAGGAGGCCCTCTCCGGGACGGACGTCTTCGTCCGGTATCACTCGAAGGGCGACGCCACGCTGGAGAAGGCACACGACGGGAGCGTCCGCCGGGAAGACGTCACCGACAACCTCCGTCTGGAGAAACACACCCAGTTCGACGCGAACGCCGTCGCCGTCGGCGGTCAGGCCTACGACGAATTCCTGGAGCGCACGGTCGAATACCAGTTCGTCAAGTGGGTCGTCGAGCACCTCCTGTTCGAGATACGGGACACGGGCCACGCCGAGGCGCTACAGACCCTCTACGACGCCCTCCCGAAGGTCGACCGGGCGGAACTCAACGGCGTCGTCAACGTCGTCATCACCGAGGACGGCCAGGAGACCCGGACCCAGGAGGGCTTCGACGTCGTCCTTCGCGACCGGATGGGCAATCCCCTGCTGGTGGCGAACCTCAACGACTCGCGGGAAGCAGCGACGGAGGGCATGATGGAGGGGCTCGTCACGTCCGCAGAGCGGGTGGGTCAGTCGAGCGAGACGCTGGCCTGTGCGTTCCTCGTGACGCGGAGCTTCTTCGAGCCCGAGGCCCTGGAGACGGCGAGCGAAGCCACGCGCGGCGGACTGCTCAGCCGGGACAAGCGCCGGAGCTTCGTCAATCTCTCGCGAAAGCGCGGCTATCACCTGTGTCTCGTGGAGGCCCGGAACGAGAACTTCCACCTCGCGGTTCCGGAACTGTAGAAAATCGCAGCGACGAGTTCCAGATTAGCCTTCTATCTCCGCAGCGCCTTCGATCTTCATGCCGTCGAGCTTCTCGATGATGTGGTCGATCTTGCCGTCCAGGTCCTCGACGAACTCGGCGGTCTGTTCGGTCGTGATGGCACCCTGGCTGGAGGGCTCGATGAGGTTCTCTTCTTCGAGAACGCGCAGCGAGTATCGAACTTTGTGGTGGGGGTAGCCCGTCTCGTTGGACATCTTCACGATCCCGATCGGCTCGTTCTCGATGACCATCCGCAACACCTGCAGATGGCGCTCCAGCATGTCCACTTCCTTCTCAAGCCTGTCTATCATGGCAATTGTTAACTTGTATTGGTCGGATTTAAAAGTTGCTGTCGTGACGGGGGGTGTCACCGGTACCTACCCCGCCACGGTCCCCGAAATCGTGTATTTCGGCCTCGGTAACTGGCGTGTATGTTGGATCGACTAGTAGAAAAAACCCCGCCTTTTGACCCGGTGGAGCGGCCGCGCGACCGTAATCTGTTTACCCCGTTGGCCGAAAGCCCCGTCCGATGACCGTTACGATCGTCGGCGCGCAGCTCGGTGACGAAGGGAAGGGCGGCGTCGTCGACCTGTTCGGCGAGGCCGCCGACGTCGTCGCCCGGTACCAGGGCGGCGACAACGCGGGTCACACCGTCGTCCACGGCGGCGAGGAGTACAAGCTGTCGCTGGTCCCAAGCGGCGCCATCCGGGGCAAGGTCGGCGTCCTGGGCAACGGCTGCGTCGTCAACCCCCGTACGCTCTTCGACGAGATCGACGACCTGCGCGACCAGGGTCTCGACCCCGACGTTCGCGTCGCCGAGCGGGCCCACGTCATTCTCCCCTACCACCGCCTGCTCGACGGCATCGAGGAAGACGTCAAGAGCGAGGACGACCAGGAAGTCGGCACGACGGGGCGAGGAATCGGCCCGACGTACGAGGACAAGGCCGGCCGCCGCGGCGTCCGGATCGGTGACCTGCTCGACCCCGAGGTGCTCCGCGACCGCCTCGAATACGCCGTCCCGCAGAAGCGAGCCCTCGTCGAGGAAGTCTACGGCCTCGACGTTTCCGACCTGGACGACCCCGAGGCCCTCGACGTCGAAGCGCTCTTCGACGAGTTCCGCAAGTACGGCGAACGCCTCGAAGCCGAGGAGATGACCGTAAACGCCGGAGCGTACCTCTCAGAGGCACGAGCCAGCGGCCAGAAGGTCATGCTGGAAGGCGCCCAGGGCACCATCCTCGACATCGACCACGGGAACTATCCGTTCGTCACCTCCTCGAATCCCACGGCGGGTGGCGCCTGCGTCGGGACGGGCCAGGCACCGGGCGTCGTCGGCGACGGCGAGGTGATCGGCATCGTCAAGGCCTACCTCAGCCGCGTCGGAAGCGGCCCGATGCCGACGGAACTCGGCGGCGTGGCGGGTGACACCCCGGGCTACGACGAGCAGGGCGAGGGCGAGAACGAGGAACTGGCGACCTACATCCGCGAGGAAGGCGACGAATACGGCACCGTCACCGGTCGTCCCCGCCGCGTCGGCTGGTTGGACGTGCCGATGCTCCGACACGCCACCCGTGTCAGCGGATTCACCGGCCTCGCTGTCAACCACGTCGACACCCTGGCCGGTCTCGACGAGGTGAAGGTCGGCCACGCCTACCGACTCGACGGCGAAACGATCGAGACGATGCCGACGACGACCGAGCGGTGGGCCGACTGCGAGGCCGAACTGCGGACGTTCGACGGCTGGCCGGACCAGGACTGGAGCGACGTGGCAGCGGAAGGCTGGGACGGCCTGCCCGACGCTGCACGGGAGTACCTGGAGTATCTCGAATCTGAACTGGAGACGCCCGTCTACGCCGTCGGTGTGGGTCCGGGCCGCGACGAGTCTATCGTCCGCGCCGACCCCTGGGAGTAGTGGAGTGGCTGCCCAACGACCGTCGCACTGACGCGACCTTTTTCACCAGCCCATTCCCGGATCGGCGGCGGCCTGCCGGATCCAGGAAGCGACCTGCTCCTCGTCCAGCGTGTCCGTCTCCTCAAGGTCCAGCGCCTGTCTCTGCGGCCCCGTTCCGCTGGGTGTCTCCGGCTCGAGGTACGTTTCACACACGAATGACAGTTTCACGTGTTTCGAGAACGCACTGAACGACGCGAACCAGCCTTCGTCCTCAACGCCGTAGAACGGCTGGTGATACTTCACGGCGCGGCGCACCTGGGGCACTTCCTGCTGGATGATATCGTCGAACTGCGCCGCAACCTCGCTCTTCCAGCCCGGTAGCGCTGCGATGTACGCCTTCACCGCTGCCGATCCATCGGCATCGTCGGCCCTCCGCGCCGCCTGGTACCGGTTCGCTCGCTCTTCCCACTCCTCCCGGGTCGGAACCTGGTCCGGCAGCTCGATCTCTCCGAAGTCTTCGTCCGCGATGGTGTTATCCCCCTCTCGGCCTGCTATCGAGGTCACGACCAGGATCGGGTCGTGCCCTTCGAGTCCGGAGAACAGGTCGAAGTCCATCCGCAACGTTTCCCCTCGCCAGTGGCGAGCGAAGCCCACCCAGCCGTCCGGGTGGTCGTCCCGGGCGTCTTTCTCGACCCGGAAAAGGCCCATCATGGCAGGTACGACGTCCGCACCCCACTGGCACCCCTTGTCCGGGTCAGTGAACCGAACACCCTCGTCGTGGTCGGCGTCGTAGTAGGGCGCTCTGATCGTTCGGTTGGCCATCACGAGTTCGGAGACTCCCTGGGCCGTAAGTGGACCGGACGCGCTCATGATCACCATCCATACGTGGTATTGACCTATCATCATTCCGCTGGTACAGGGGAGTACGGAACGAGCGGTGGACTACTCGGGGCGAACGATTGGAGCCCGTTGCGAACGGTGAACGGCGGAAACCGTGAGTAAAGCGGGCCGCGAGGAGTGGTGGACGAAGCGTTGCGAA
>CAZGAX010000143.1:0-8909 GCA_964523745.1 uncultured Halobacteriales archaeon
TCGAACTGTACGACTCCCACGGCATCCAGCCCGACATGGTCGAGGAGATAGCCGGAGACCGCGGCGTCGACGTCGAGGTGCCCGACGACTTCTACGCGCTGGTGGCGGACCGGCACGGCGGCGGCCAGGCCTTCGAGGACGAGGAGATAGAAGCCGACGAGGAGCGCATCGGGGAGCTACCCGAGACCGACCGGCTGTACTACGAAGACCAGGAGCGCACGGAGTTCGAGGCCGTAGTACTGGAGGTGTTCGAGCGCGACGAGGGCTACGACGTGGTGCTCGACCAGACGATGTTCTACCCGGAGGGCGGCGGCCAGCCCGCCGACCACGGGACGCTGTCGACCGACGACGCCACCGTCGAGGTGACCGACGTCCAGATCGTCGACGGCGTCGTCCTCCACCGGACTGACGACGACCCCGGGACCGGCGAGTTCGTCCGGGGCCAGGTCGACTGGACCCGCCGGCGGCGGCTGATGGCTCACCACACCGCCACGCACGTCGTCGGCCACGCCGCCCGGCAGGTGCTGGGCGAACACCTCCGGCAGGCCGGCGCCCAGAAGGGCACCGACAGCGCCAGGCTGGACGTCCGCCACTACCAGTCCGTCTCCAGGGACGAGGTCAAGGAGATAGAACTGCTCGCCAACGAGTACGTCCGGCAGAACACCCCTGTCAGGTCGGACTGGCCGGACCGCCACGCCGCCGAGGAGGCCCACGGTTTCGACATCTATCAGGGAGGGATCCCCGAGGGCGAGCAGATCCGGCTGATCTACGTCGACGAGGACGTCCAGGCCTGTGGCGGCACCCACGTCTCCCGGACGGGCGACGTCGGCGCCATCAAGATCCTCGGCACCGAGCGCATCCAGGACGGCGTCGTCCGCCTGGAGTACGCGGCCGGCGAGGCCGCCATCGAGGCCACCCAGCGCACCGACGACGTCCTGTACGAGACGGCCGAGACGCTGGACGTCAGTCCCGAGGAGGTCCCGGAGACCGCCGCTCGCTTCTTCGAGGAGTGGAAGGAGCGCGGCAAGACCATCGAGGACCTGAAGGAAGAACTCGCGGAAATACGGGCCAGCGGCGCCGAGGCAGAGGAGGTCGACATCGACGGGATGACAGCCGTCATCCAGCGGGTCGACGCCGACATGGACGAACTCCGGGCGACGGCCAACGCCATCGTCGACGAGGGCAAGGTGGCCGTGCTGGGCTCAGGTATGGAGGGTGCGAAGTTCGTCGTCGGCGTGCCCGACGGCGTGGGCGTCGACGCCGGCGAAGTCGTCGGTGAGCTGGCGAGCCTCGTCGGCGGCGGTGGTGGCGGCCCGCCGGACTTCGCCCAGGGCGGCGGCCCCGACGCCGAAGCGCTGGACGAGGCACTGGAGGACGCCCCGGACGTGCTTCGCAAGGTGCTGAACGCCTGAGGGAGCTGTCGTCGGCCCGACCAGGCGGATCGACGAGCCGACAGCGGACCCGTTAGACCCGATTCCCGGCTGACACACCTTTATCCCACGCGACGCGAACACAGAACCTGATGAGCGCGTCCAGCGAGCTGATCGCGGTCGTCGTCCTGATCGTCGGGATCGGGGTGGCCGCCCAGATCCTGGCCGACCGCCTGCAGGTGCCCAGCGTCATCTTCCTGATCCTCGCGGGCGTCGCCGTGGGGCCGGAGGGGCTGGGACTGGTGCGGCCGGCGGTCTTCGGCGGGCCGGGCTCGTTCGACCCGCTGGCCGCCATCGTGGGGCTAAGCGTCGCCATCATCGTCTTCGAGGGTGCCTTCCACCTGAAGATAGAGCGGTTACGTGAGACGCCACGGGAGGCGTTGCGGCTAGTCACGCTCGGGGCGGCCATCTCGCTCGTCGGGACGACCGTCGTCGTCCACTACGCGCTGGACGCCTCCTGGCAAGTCTCCGCACTGGTGGGCTCGCTGCTGATCGCGACCGGGCCGACGGTCATCACGCCGATCATGAACGTCGTCCCAGTCAGAGAACGCGTCGCGACAGCCCTGGAGACTGAGGGAATCGTCAACGACGTCACGGCGGCGATCCTCGCCGTGGCGACCTTCGAGTTCGTGGTTCTGGAAGAACCGGACGCCGTCGCCCTGGTGCGGACGTTTGTGACGAGCCTCGGGGCCGGCATCGCCGTCGGCCTGGCCGTCGCCGCCGTCGTCGGCTACTTGCTCCACCGGTCGGAGCTCTCGGCGGACAACGCCCCGCAGAACAGCCGGTTGCTCATTCTCGTCGGTGCGCTCGGCGCGTACGGCATCGCCGAGGCGGGACTGGGGATCCAGGAATCCGGTATCGCGGCGGTGGCGACGGCCGGCGTCGTCCTGGGAAACGCCGACCTGCCGTACGAGCAACGCATCGCCGAGTTCAAGGGCGACATTACGCTGTTAGTGCTCTCGTTCGTGTTCATTACGCTGGCGGCGCTGCTTTCGGTCGAGGACCTCCTCGGTCTCGGCGTCGGTGGTCTGGTGGTGGTGGCCGTCGTCGCCGGCGTCCTCCGGCCGCTCGGCGTGTGGCTCTCGACGGCCGGTCGGCAGTTCACCGACCGGGAGCGGCTGTTCATGAGCGCTCTCGGTCCACGGGGAATCATCCCGGCCTCCGTCGCGACGCTGTTCGCCCTTGAACTCGAAGGGACGAACCCCGAGGCGGAGGCGACACTGGTCGGGGCGGTGTTCCTCGTCATCCTCGTGACCGTGGTGTTTCAAGGGGGCCTGGCCCGTCACATCGCCCAGGCACTGGACGTCATTCCGATGCGCATCATCATCGTCGGCGCCGGCCGGGTCGGTCGCGAACTGGCGGACGGCCTCGTGGCGCGGGGAGAGGAAGTGGTCCTGGTAGACAAGGCCGACGAGGTCGTCGAGCGAGCCAGGAGCGAGGGGTTCACCGTCAGGAGCGGCGACGCGACCAACGCCGACGTTCTCGAAGCTGCCGGCGCGGACAACGCCAAGGTCGTCGTCGCCGCGACGTCCGACGACGACGTGAACCTGCTCGTGGCACAGCTCGCGCGAACCCGGTTCGACACCGAGACCGTCGTGGCGCGTGCCAACCAGCCCGCCAACATGGACGCCTTCGACGACCTCGACGTGGAGGCCATCTCCGCCGGCCGGGCGGTCGCCGAGGCGATGGACAACAAGATAGAGCGACCCGGTATCACGGGCTGGATGACCGACCAGAACCTCGCCGGCGACGTCCAGGAGGTCGAGATCACCGCGAGCACGGTCGACGGCATGTCGGTCAGCGAACTGCGGGACCACCTCCCGACGGGCTGTCTGGTGGCGATGGTCGGGCGCGACGGCGAGTACCACGTCCCCGACGACGACTTCGTCGTCGAGGCGGGCGACCACGTCACGGTCATCGGCGAGAGTCGAGAGGCCGTCCACGAGGCGATGGCCTTCTGCCACCCGGAGTTCAGCCCCTGAGACCGGAACCGTTGTCGGGCCGGCGGTCCGAGTCACGCCTATGCCCACCGTCACGAACCGGGGTGCGGACCTGTACTACGAGACCGACGGCGACGGCGAGACCGTCGCGTTCGTCGGCGAGGCCGGCTACGGCGCCTGGCAGTGGAGTTTTCTGTTTCCCCAGGTCGCCGGGCCCTACGAGACGCTGGTCTGGGACCTCCGTGGCAGCGGCCACTCCGACGCCGAGCGACTCCCCGAGAGCGTCGACGACATCGTGGGGGACCTGGAAGCGGTGCTGTCGGACCACGGAGCCGGCCGGGTGCACCTCGCCGGGGCGGGCCTCGGCGGGATGGTCGCCCTCCGGTACGCCAGGAAGTACAAGCGGGCCGAAACGCTCGCGCTGTTCGGCACGGCGCCGAACGGGGACGAAGTCGACGATGAGGCGCTCCGAGGGCTGGGGCCGAGGCCGGGAGACGAGGCGGCCTGCCGCGATTCGCTTGACGGGACACTCTCGCCGGACTTCCGGGACGCGAGGGACGACTTGGTGGACCAGATTTGCGAGTGGCGCCGGGAAGAGGACGCCGACGCGAAGGCCTTCGAGGCCCAGGTGGACGCAGCGCTGGGCTTCGAGAGCGGACCGCTGTACGAACTGACCCTGCCGACGCTGGTTTTCAACAGCGTCAACGACCCGGTGGTGTCGGCGGCTGTGGGACAGGGGCTGGCGGAAGACCTGCCGCGTGGGGAGTACGTCGCCGTGGAGGGGCGTCACCTGTGTTTCGTCGAGCACGCCGTTCCGGTGGCCGACCGCTGGCTGGACTTTCTGGAGGACTTAGGAGAATAGGTAGGTCGGCTGGGACTCGTTTCCACGTTCGATCAGTATTAGGTTTCAGAAGTCTTGCTGAATAGAGGACGCAAATGCAGCAAAGAGAGATCCCGATTGAAAGCAGCCGATACGCAAATTTAATAATATTTCCTATATCCCTACCTATTTTGTGTGTTAGCAATAAGCACTTCTCATGAGCTGTTCACGCCGGTCTATTCTATCTATACTTGGTACTTCTCTAGTTTGGCTGTCAGGATGTGGAGATAGCAACCAGTCTTCGGCCGAAGACGACGGCAACCCTACCTCGACAGGTGACAGTGGTGCTGCAACCCCACCGGCGGACTCCGACACCACGACGGAAGCAGCGGATGACGCTGGGGAGTCATCGTCACCTGGAACGTGGCCGATGATAGAATACAGTGCTGGAAACACGAACACCAATAGTGCAGTCGAGGGGTTTACCAACAAGCCACGCCAGCGATGGCGACAACCCTTTGCTGCCGCCAATTCGTCCGGATTCATCAACCTCCGCGACCCCTTAGTGGCAAACGGCTATCTCACCGTCGAAGACGGCAGCAATGATGTGTTCGCCATCGATGTCCAGAACGGTGAGGTTGGGCTAGATAATGACTCACATGGCCTTCCGTACGAGTATCGGGGCTCGATTCCAACTATCGCCACCGACGACGGTTACTACAGCGTGGGTTTCCACCGTGAAACGGATACTCGGAGATTTGTTGCCCATGGCATGGGCGGCGACATTCGGTGGGAAGCCGATATCCCGGCGGTTCAAGCGGTCGTCGCCGGAGAGACCGTGTTCGTAACGGTCTCTGACGAGGACCAGCCAATATCGGGGGTAGTTGCATTGGATCGGGAATCCGGGACTGAACAGTGGCGGCAGACGGCCGAGTCAGGTAAGCAGTCGTTTGTAGGCGCAGCAGCTGACCAGGTGTTCGTGGCACGTGGAAAGGGTTTTTCCGCGTATGGTGCTGTTAGTGGCGATCGACTGTGGAAATTCGAGATGCCAGACGAAAGCCGAACCGCCGGTTTACGATTTGGTCGGCCCCGACTCTCTGACAAGTACGTTTGTGTTCCGGGTGCTGGGCCAGCCACGGAAGACGCCATTCCTCGGATGTGGGCGTTTTCGCACGATGATTCTTCTGTCCAGTGGACCAGGGAGGGCGAAGTCGGGTTGTCTCCGCGCGTTGTCAGCGAGGCTGTCATTGTCGGAGGTGCCGGTCAGGCGATCGATCTTGAAACCGGAGAGTTGCAGTGGTCCGCTACGGCATTCGTCCAGGAATTACTGGACAGTGGCCATGGACATCAGCGGATCTGGGATGTTGTGGCGAGTGAGAACACAATATTCTTCGGGACAGGCGATCCCCAAATGAGCGGTGATGTCCCCGGTACAATTGGCGCGGTCAGCACAACAGATGGTGAACCTCGGTGGGAAGTGACAATTGAGGGTGGCGTCCGTCATCTTGTTCTCGGTGGCGACTCGCTCTTCGTTGTGACGCATGAAGGGTCGGTTGAGGCATACGCGAGCGCATCTTCCGGATGATCCGCCCGTAAACACGCGAATTGAGCGTTCTCTCCATACTGTGTATATATCCGCTGTATATAGCAGCCCGTTCTTGTCAAACTCTGCTGGTTCCAACGAGGCCGTTGCCGGTAGTATCACCCGAAAACGACGGGATAGCCGTGCCCCATTTGGTCCACCAAGACCCCCGTTTCAGCACTGCGACCCTCCTCGGACGACATCCACGCTGGTTCGCTGTGTCGTTGCTGTTGGTCCTAATCCGGGGGAGCGAAGCTACCCGTGAGTGACAGCAGTTAGGGCTTTCGAAGAAGATACTATCCATCAGGGACCAGCAAAGACGGTTCTCACAGCACCTAGTCGAACATGGACCGAACGGCGTCGGCCATCGCGTTGGCGCGGCTCCGGTGTTCGATCTCGTGACGAATCCCGTTGGTCACGTAGGCCATCGCCAGGCCGGCATCGGGGTCAGCCCAGGCTACGCTCGACCCGAAGCCGGCGTGGCCGAACACCTGCCTGGGGGCCAGCGTGCCATACTTGTCCTGGGGCAGGCCGGCCCGCTCGAAGCCCAGCGCGTAGCGCCGGGGCATCCCCAGGGTTGCGTCCGCGTCGACTTCGACCTGGAGCGTGGTGGCCCGTTCGACCGTCCGCTCTTCGAGGATGCGAGTGCCGTCGAGTTCGCCCCCGTTGGCCAGACAGGCGAAAAAGCGTGCCGCGTCCCGGGCGGTGCCGACGGCCGTCGAAGCAGGCATCACGACCTCCTGGATCTCCGGGCGGTTGAACAGTTCGGCGCCGTCCTGCGGCGTGAAGCCCGTGAAACCGTCGTCGACCGGGCGACACGTCTCGGGGGCCGCAAATCCGTGGAGGTCGGCCACGTCCACCTCCGGCGGTTTGCCGATGTGGGTGTGGGTCATACCGAGGGGTTCGAAGACGTGGGCCCTGGCGTACTCGTCGATGGGGACGCCGCTGACCCGCCGAACGAGTTCGCCCACCAGCCAGCCGTAGGTCATCGCGTGGTAGGCGGCGTCGGTCCCTGGACTGAACGCCAGGTCGGCGGCCTCCATCGCGGCGATGACGGCGTCGCGGTCGCCCCAGTCCTCGGGCCGGTCGTCGAGGTCGCTCGTCGGAATGCCAGCCTGGTGGCTGAGGACGTGCCGGACGGTGATGTTCCCTTTCTCGGACCGGGGGTCGGCAAAGCCCGGCCAGTACTCCCGGAGCGGCGTGTCGTAGTCGAGAAGACCCCGCTCGGCCAGGTGGTGGACGCAGACCGCCGCGAACGACTTCGCGCAGGAAAACAACACGTGGGGCGTCTCGGCCGTGGTCGGGCCGCCGTCGGGGCCGGTCTCCCCGCCGGCGACGTTCACGACCTCGGTCCCGTCCTCGTACACGGCGAACTGCGCGCCGTGGTGGAACCCCGCCTCCAGGTGCATCCCGAAGACGTCCCGGAGCTGCGAGACGCGGTCCACGTCCAGTACGAGTGTCATGCTCCCTACAAGGCCGAGCGCTCTTAATAAGGCTGGCCGCCTCGGTATCAGATTAGATAACGACAGGGCACGAACCGTCGAGTAACTGATGGGAGGTCGGGCGCCAGCGGGCCGGACTGTCGGGGAGGCGGTGGGCGGAGTCGGGCTCACCTGACAGCGTCCGGATGGAAATCTGAAACGTTTTTAGCCGGGGGGTCTGTACCGTCGCGTGCTATCGACCGGGGCCGGGGAGAGCGGCGCGTTCCTGTCCCGGGCAGCGATCGACCGGGGAGACTCACAATGACAGTACACCAACACGGCGAGCGACCCTACGAGTGGGTCGGCGCACTCAGCGAGCGGCGGGCGGCACTGTCGCCCGACCGCGTGGGGCTGGTGGACGCCGACACGGGGGAGGAGTACACCTACGAGGAACTGGACGAGCGGGCAAACCGCGCGGCTCGGTTGCTCCGCGAGCACGGCGTCGGCAAGGGGGACCGCGTGGCCGTCGTCTCTCGGAATCGACCGGAACTGGTCGACCTCTACTTCGCGACCGGAAAGATCGGGGCGGTGCTGGCGCCGCTCAGCCACCGGCTGGCCCCCCGCGAGATAGCCGAGATGCTCAACGACGTCGAGCCGAGCCTCCTGGTCGTCGAAAAGCCCTTCGAGGGGGAACTCGACGACGCCCTGGAGTCCGACGAGCGCGCGTTCGACGTCCCGCCGGTTATCGGCCTGCCGTCTCCCGAAGAAGGCGACTTCCGGGAGCACACGACGCCGGCCGGGCAGGCCTGGCAGACCTGGGACGAGAGCCTCCCGGCCGACGATTCGCCGGTCGAGGGTGTCGAGGTCGCCCTCTCGGATCCTCACCTGTTCCTTCACACCGGGGGGTCGACCGGGCTACCCAAGGAGGTCGTCCAGACCCACGGCGGCATCGCGTGGAACGCCTTC
Source organism: uncultured Halobacteriales archaeon (assembly GCA_964523745.1). Taxonomy (GTDB): domain Archaea; phylum Halobacteriota; class Halobacteria; order Halobacteriales; family Haloarculaceae; genus CAZGAX01. The sequence continues at coordinate 8,160 of CAZGAX010000143.1, forward strand.
AACACGATCATCTCCTGGGGGCTGCGGCCGACCGACGTGACGCCGATGGTGTTTCCGCTGTTTCACACCGGCGGCTGGAACGTCCTCACGATTCCCTTCTTCCACCTCGGCGGGACGGTCATCATCTCGCGGGACTTCGACCCGCGACAGGTTCTCCAGCTGATCGAGGAGTACGACGCCACCGTCCTGGTCGCGGTGCCGGCCGTGCTGCGGTTCATGGTCGAGGACGAGGAGTGGCCCAACACCGACCTCTCGTCGCTCAGGTTCGCCAAGAGCGGCGGCGGGCCCTGCCGGGACGCCATCATCGAATCCTGGAGCCAGCGGGGCATCGACCTCTCACAGGGCTACGGCCTCACGGAGTGTGGCCCGAACAACTTCACGGTGCCCGACGACTTCCCGCGAGAGAAGACCGACAGCATCGGCAAGCCAGGGATGTACGTCGACACCCGCATCGTCGACGACGACGGCAACGAACTACCCCAGGGCGAGGTGGGCGAACTCGAGCTCGCCAGTCCCCACGCCGGCGACCGCTACTGGCGCAACCCCGAGGAGACCGAGGAAGCCTTCGGGGGTGGGTGGGTCTCGACCGGCGACCTCGCCAGGGTCGACGAGGACGGCTACTACCACATCGAGGGACGCAAGAAGAACATCTTCATCTCCGGCGGGGAGAACGTCTTTCCGCCAGAGGTCGAGGACGTCGTCGCCGACCACCCGAAAGTCGAGGACGTCATCGTCGTTCCGGTGCCCGAC
>CAZGAX010000144.1:0-8903 GCA_964523745.1 uncultured Halobacteriales archaeon
CAGCTCGATCTTCAGTCGAGTGCTCTCCCAGTCTGAGCTAAGGCGGCGCGCCGTCAGGCATTCGTGAGTTGCCGACGGGGCAAAAAAGGATTTCGAAAGGCCCGTCGGCCCCGGAGCCGGCCAGGAATCGGTCCACGAATCCGGAACATCACCGGCGACTAACCCCGAGGGGACCAACGATCCGCCATGGAGAGCGACGGCGAACGTGATGGGGCGACCGGTCCCGGAACTAAGTCACTGGCCGTCGAAGGCGGGCCGGACGACACCCAGACGGCCCAGCAAGACATCCTGACCGTCCAGATCCGGGAGGGACTGTCGGAACTCAACCGACCGACGTCCGGCCTGTTCCTCTCGGCGCTGTCGGCCGGCCTCGACATCGGCTTCGGGCCGCTGTTCATGGCTATCGTGCTGACGGTGGCCGAGTTCTCGTTCTCGTCGCTGCTGGTGAAAGAACTCCTGATGGCCAACGCCTACGCCATCGGCTTCGTCTTCGTCGTCCTCGGCCGGTCGGAACTGTTCACCGAACACACGACCATGGCAGTGTTGCCGGTCCTCGACGGGCGAGCGTCGGTCGGGCAACTCGGCCGGCTCTGGGGGATCGTCTACGTGGGCAACATCGTCGGCGGCATCGTGTTCGCCGCCTTCATCGTCGTCATCGGTCCGGCGCTCGAGGTAGTCGATCCGAAGGCGTTCACCGAGATAGCGACGAGTCTGACCGACCACGGCTGGCCGATCCTGCTGGGCGCCGGCGTCCTGGCCGGCTGGCTCATGGGGTTGCTCTCCTGGCTCGTGGCTGCCGCCCAGGAGTCGGTGTCGCGACTGTTGTTCGTCTGGATAATCGCCGCCTCGATCGGGTTCGCACACCTCCCTCACAGTATCGCCGGGACCGTCGAGGTACTCGTCGGCCTGTTCACGAGCGAGACAGTCACCTTCGTGGACTTCGGCCGATTTCTCGCCGCCGCTACGGTCGGCAACGCGATCGGCGGATCCGTCTTCGTGTCCCTGCTAAAGTACAGCCACGTCGTCCAGAGCGGACCGTCCCCCGACGTCGAATAGGTCACGGCGTCGAAAGGAACCAGGCCGTCCGAACATTCATTGTCACCTTCGACGAATTCGGTGACCATGGCCGCTACGGCCGGCCTCTCGGAACCCCAGGTCCTCGCCCACGCCAAGCGGCGTCTCTTCCCGGACCCCGACGCGGCCGACACCTACGCCGTCGTCGACACCCAGTTCGCCGTCGACGAGTGGCGGCCCGACGAGCCCGTCGACCCCGAGACGCGGGACCAGCTTGCCCCGTTCAACCACGTCCGACTCGGCACGGGCTATCCGGACCTGGTCGGCGTCCGGACCCTGGAATCGGACCTGCTCGCAGTCGAGCGCTTCGGCGAGGAGCCACCGCTCGTCGCCATCGAGGCCAAGGGCTACACCGGGTCGCCCGGCGTCGCCGTCTCCCGGGGCGTCGTCCAGGCATACGACCGGCTCCACGAGGCCAACGCCGCCTACGTCGCCGCGCCGGCAGACGCAATCGGCCAGTCGGACCGGACGCTAGCCCGCCAGCTCAACGTCGGCGTCCTCGGCGTCGGTTCTGACGGGGGCGTCGAGGCCCTGGAGGTCCCCCGCGTCGTCGGGAACCGGACCTCCGACGACGCTTCTGCCATCCGGTTCCAGGCCACCGCACAGGGCGTCGCCGACAGGTCCTTCGGGCTCAACCACCCCAAGAACTACCTCGGGGTACCGCTGGCCCTGTACCACCACGGCGACACCGACGCTGTCCTCGCAGACCGGGTCGTCGGCGCGACCGACGACGCCCGCCGCGGCGCCGCGTTCCTGGGACTCGTCGACGAGGCACCGGACGGACCCGACCTGACGCCCCTCGGCCAGGAGGTCGTCCGGTTCGCCCTCGACCGCTACGGCTCCGTCGACGCCGCCCTCGACGAGTTCGACGCCTGGCAGGGCTCGACCCGGCGATTCTACGACGAGGCGCCCGAGTGGGGACTGCTCACCCGCCGCGTCGTCTTCGACTACCCGGCCACGCAGCTTCTCGTCGAGGAACTCCAGACGATGCACCGGGACGGCCTCCCGGAGCCGACGCTCGTCGAGTTAGTCGAGTGGCTGCACGTCCACCACCCGACGTTCACGGTCGAACTGTTCGTCCGGGGGACGGATGCAGCCCGCCGCCGCGTCCTCGACGCCGACGGTGACCTCCAGTCGGAGGGGCTCGCGGACGGCAACGTCTACCACGCACCGACCGTGTTCCAGCTCAAGGCGATGCTCTATCACGCGGGCATTCTCACCGACCGTGGTGCCGAACCCCACCGGCTCGACCCGACGGAGGACGTCTGGGCGCTTCGAGAACCGCTGGAGCGATAGCGTGGCCCGATACGAGGGATAGCCGATCACCGAGAACGTCGCCAGCGACCCGATAACGTGAGTGTCGACGTTTGTGAGGAACCGTCGTCGTCGGCAAAAGGGGATTTTCCCCCACCCCTTCGAATTAGAATTCATTACTCGAATAGATTTTCACAGGTATTTTATCTGTCTGCTTCACTCACCGTTTCGACCGTCCCCCGCAGTGGAGGGACTTTTCTGCAGGCGCACTACTGCGGTACCCACCTGCCAGCGCTCGTATCGCGTTCCTCGTTGCTGTCGGAATCTGGCGTCTCGACGCCCCCGGGAGGCGAATCCGTGTAGCGCAGGCCCGCGTCCTTCATCAACCGCCGACAGCTCGGGCGGGAATAATCCACGTCGAAGCGCTCTTCGAGGTACTGCTGAACGAGTGTTGGCGTCCACCCTGGCACGTCGTATCCCGCTTCAGCTGGAGGCTCGTGCAGCGCTTCTTCTAACTGTGCTTGCTGCTCGTCGCCGAGTTTTCTCGGGCGACCGCTTCGGGTATCGTCGTAGACGGCCTGCTCGAGCGGTTCCTGTTCGAGTCGCTTGAGCCAGCTGTAGATCGTCCGTCGTTGGACGTCGTACCACTCGGCTAGCTCGGTCTGGGATACGCCGTTTTTGTACGCGATCGCCACCATCAACCGCTGGGTCGGCTTTTTTCCGTCTACCGCTTCGAGCGCTCGCTGGAGTTCTTCCAACGAGACGTTTTTTATGTGTTCCATTATATGTTAGTGCACCCTTCGGGTAAAAAGTTCTAACGGTACTCGGCACCGCCGTGAGATCGTTCTCGCACACTCTGCGTCTCACGCCCTGACTCGTTCTCTCGTTATTCGCCGTAGCACCTCGTCGTCCCTGGCCGTTCCGAGTTTCGTCCCCTGTAGTCCACGTAGCTACTCGGAGTCGTCACCGTCGCCGGACTCGCCGGTACTCTCGGCAGGAGAGCGCCGCCGGGCAGTCGATTCGTCCCCCGTGCCGAGGAACAGTTGCGAGAGGAGGGAGTGCTGGGCGCGGTGGAGGCGCTCGATGAACGCGGTCTTGCTGATTCCCAGTTCGGCGGCGACTTCGTCGGCGGTCACCTCCCGAGGAACGGTGAAGTATCCCAGTGCGACCGCACAGCGCAGGCTCTCCTCCTGGGCGGGGGTGAGGTCCCACTGCCTCGCAATCGACTCCTCTTCCTCGGCGCGGAGAGCGTAGACCCGCTCTAGCTTCACGCCGACCGTCTCGCCGGCGGTTTCCATCACCCCCCGCATCACCTCGTGACCGACGACGGCACCCGTCAGGATGGCGTTGCCGTTCCGGTAGGTGAGCGACTCGACCATGAACCCGGCGCTGACGAGTTCGTGGACGACGCAGGGGTGCAAGGAGAGACAGCGATAGTTGTACCGGTCGCCGTCGTCGGACCGGTAGAGATAGCGGACGCGGTCGTCGGCGTCGAGGACGTCGGTGAGACCGACGCTGGAGGCGGCGCTGAAACGCAAGAGGACGTTGCCGTCGTCGCGCATCAGCGGCGGCGCGACGTCGACCACTGCACCGGTCTCGCGACTCGCGTCGGCCAGCGGGCAGTCGTCACCCTGGATGCGAAACTCCGTCATCAGGCACTCGTCTATCATCTCCCGTATATGCGGTTCGGAGAGATATAAAACCAGCATATAGACTGCCGAATCGGTAAGGGAATTCGCGTGCTACGTTCGGTAGACCATGGACACCCAGGAAGTCAAAGAACGGGCGGGCCCCCGGGAGTTCAGTCCGAAGGACGACCTCCCGGAGGAGTACCGCACGGCCGCGACGCGAATGATGGAGTTCCACGCCAACAGCGAAATCATGGGGGCGTACCTGGAGCGCCCGTTCATCCGGCAGGCGCCGAGCCTGGAGCGGAAGCTGGCCTTCAGCGCCAAGGTGCAGGACGAAATCGGCCACGGACAGTTGCTCTACCGCGCCGCCGAGTCGCTGGGGGTCAAGACGCGCGAGGAGATGCTCGACGACCTGGCGGCGGGCGAAGGCAAGTTCCTGAACTGCTTTCACTACCCGTTAGAGAGCTGGGTGGAAATGCCGATGATCGCCTTCTTCGTCGACGGCGCCGCGATGCGCCGGCAGGCGACGCTGAAGCAGTCGAGCTGGGAGCCCTACGCCCACGCCATGGACAAGATCTGCTTCGAGGAGGGGTTTCACGTCAAGCACGGCGAGAGCATCCTCTCGGAGCTGATGAACGGCTCCAGGAAGGAACAGCGGATGACCCAGGAGGCCTTCGAGACGTGGTGGCCGCGCATCCTCCAGTTCTTCGGTCCCACCGACGACAAGTCGACGCACCACGACTTCGCCGCCGACGTGGGACTGAAGGTGATGACGAACGACGAACTCCGGAACGCGTTCCTGAACACGTACATGCCGAAAGCCGAGAAGTACGGCCTCGAGATTCCGGACGAGCCCCGCATCCGCGACAACGGCGACGGCACCTACGAAGTCGTCGAAGACGACCTCGACTGGGACGAGTTCTTCACCATCGCCAAGAACGAGTATCCCGGTGGCCTCGAGCAGATCGGCAAGCGCCGGTCCACCCAGGAGGCCGTCGAGTGGGTGCGCGACTCCCTCGACGAGCAGGAACGGGTCGCGACGGCCGGACAGACCTCACAGGCGGCAGACTAACCATGATCTGGGAAGTGTTCCGACAGGAGAAGGCGGGCGACTACCACACCCACTGTGGCAACGTCCACGCGCCGGACCGCGAGATGGCACTGCTGTTCGCCGAGATCCAGCACGGTCGGCGCAAGCCGACCAACAGCCTCTGGGTCGTCCCCCAGGAGGAAGTCGGCGAGGTCGACGCCGAAGACGCGACGTTCGGCGGCTCGACGGACAAGTCCTACCGGTTCGCACAGACCTACAACGTCGAGCCGGCGGCCGAAGAGGTCGAGGCCTCCGAGCGAGAGCAGGCCGAAGCCGAGCGAAAGCGAGGTGACACCTGATGGCCGCCACAGACCCCGCCGACCTGGACGACTTCGACTCGCTGTCGGAGCCCGAGCGCGAGGCCGTCGAGACGCTCCTGTTCCGACTGGCCGACGACGAACTCGTCGTCGCCGAGCGCTACACCGAGTGGCAGGTGCGTGCCCCGACGCTGGAGTCGGACATCGCGATGGCGAACATCGCCCAGGACGAACTCGGCCACGCCCGACTGTGGTACGACCTCCTCCAGCGGTTCGACTACGACGAGACGGACCTCATCTGGGAGCGCGACCCCGACGACTTTCGCCACAGCACGCTAGTGGAGCTACCCTTCGAGGAGGGCGACTGGGCCGACGCGATCGTCCGGTCGTACCTCTACGACGTCGCCGAAGACGTCCGGCTCCACGCCATCGAGGAGTCCTCCCTGCCGGCCATCCGCGACCGCGTCGGCAAGGTGTTCGACGAGGAGGAGTACCACCTCGAACACGCCCACAGCTGGCTGGAGCGACTCGTCGTCGAGGACGAAGGCCGCGAGCGCGTCCAGGAGGCCGTCGACCGGCTGTTCCCCTACGCGCTGACGCTGTTCGAGCCGGCCGGCGAGGTCGAGGACGTCATCGACGAACTCGGCATCCGCGACCGGACGCTCGACGAGATGCGCGAGGAGTGGCTGACCCGCGTCGACGGAACGCTCGAAGGTCTCGGCATCTCGGTTCCCGACGCCGAGCCCGCATCGCCCGTCGGCCGCGACCAGGACCACACCGACCACTGGGCGGAGCTACACGAGGAGATGACGGCGACCTACGACGAACTCGGCCGCGACTCCGCGACCCACTTCATGGAACCAGAACGATGAGTAGCGAACGCGACCGTCAGGAAGACGAGTACGAGCGCCCCGAGCGGGACGACGACCTCGCGACGGCCTGTGCGTACACCAGTTACGAAACCGACGACGACCTCGAGTACGAGGAGACGGAGGGCGTCGATGGAGAGGTACCAGCGACCGGCCACGGCGCCGAGGGCGTCGAACGCCGCGTCTGGCAGGCGCTGTACTCGGTCGAGGACCCCGAGATGCCCATCTCCATCGTGGACCTGGGGCTCGTCTACGGCGTCGAGGTCGCAGACGGCAATGCGGAGATCGACATGACGCTGACCTACACCGGCTGTCCCGCCCGTGACATGCTCATCAGCGAGGTCAAGCGGTCAGTCGAGGCCGTCGACGGCGTCGACGAGGCCGAGATCACCGTCGTCTGGTCGCCGGGCTGGTCGGTCGACATGGTTACCGAACGGGGCAAACGAGCGCTTCGAGAGTTCGGACTGAGCGTCTGACCATGGTCCACCGAGACGCACTCACGTACTACCCGGTTTTGTAGACGCCGCGGGCGTCGGCGACCTGCGTGCCGTCCTCGGCGTAGACGTCCACGTCGACGACGCCAACGTCACCGCCCGTGCGTTTCACGTCGGCTTCCGCCCGGAGGTCCCCCGTGCCGGCTTCCAGGTAGTCGATTCGCATGTCGATGGTGGGGACGGGCTGGTCGACCAGCGAGACGAGCGCGGCCCCGCCGACGGTGTCGGCCAACGTGAACGTGACACCACCGTGGGCCATCACTTTGTCTTCGTTCCAGGAGAGTTCCTCGCGCATCTCGATGCGGCCCTCGGCGTGGCCGTCGTCGATCGCTGTCAGATCGATACCCAGCAGGTCGGCGAAGGGCATGTTCTCGAAGAAGGATTCGACGTCCATGCGTGTTTCTTCGTTTTCACAGCCGGACTGATAAACGTTCATGTTCCGAGAATCCGGCGCTGGGCGTCACTCGCGGTGGTCGTAGACCCGCTGGACTCCCGACCTCCGTCCGCTCGATGCCACCCGGCAGGACCAGCTCGAGTTCGTCCGGGGTAAACGAAAGGACGTTCTCCGGTCGAGTGAGAACGTCGTCTTTCAGTGCTTCGTCGCTACGGTCGACCGATTCGGGTGCACTCAGACGAGTTCCGGTCGTACTTCGTTGCCGAGGCGGCGGATACACTCGGCCATGCGGTCGGTCCCGATGCCGGGATGGTAGGTCCTGAAAACGAAGTGAACCTCGTCGCCCAACTCCTCGCGGTAGGTCTCGAGTTCGTCGACGACCTGCTCGGGCGTGCCGAAGATGGCCTGGTCCTTCAGTTCCCGCTTGCGCTCGGCGGAGAGTTCTTCGACCGACTCACCGGAGAAGATCTCCTGGTACCGGCGCTGGATGAAGAAGTACCCGTCACGCATCTGTTCCCAGGCGTCCTCCCGGGAGTCGCCGACGAAACCGTGCTGGAGGACGTACACCTGGAAGTCGCCCTCGATACCCTCCTCCTCGCGGACGGTTCGTACGTCCTCGACTCGCTTGCGGACGCCGTCGACCGACAGCGACGAGGGGGAACACCAGGCGTCACCCGTTCGGGCGGCCCGGCGGACGGCAGGGCGGGCGGCCCCGCCGAGCATGATCGGCACGTCGTGGGCGGGCTTCGGTGTGACAGTCACGTCCGGGGAGACGTCGTGAAAGTCCGGGTCGTAGTCCAGCGGCCCGCCGGACCAGGCTCCCCGAAGCACCTCGACGGTGTCTGCGAGCCTGTCGACCCGTTCGTCCTCGGGGATACCGAAGGCGTCGAACTCGGCCACGTTCGAGCCGATGGCCAGGCCGAGCGTCGTCCGACCCCCGGAGATCTGGTCGATGGTGGCGATATCCTCTGCGAGGCGGACCGAGTCGTACAGCGGCGCCAGGGCGATACACGGCCCGAGTTCGACGTTCTCGGTGACGGCGGCGAGCGCGCCGAGGGCTGGCGTGACGCCCGAGAGGTAGTCGTCGTCGAGGAAGTGGTGTTCGGAGACCCAGGCGCTGTCGAGGCCGGCGTCGTCGATGACCCGCCCGAGGTAGAGCATCTCGTCGTATATCTCGCTTGTCGACTGGTCGTCGTCCGGACGCTGCTGGCAGGTAAACAGGCCGGTTCCGAGTTGCATACGCCCGGATAGTGAGGCGACTACCTTAACGGTAGTGACGCGAAAGCGACAAAATCCGGATGCGTACACGGTCCTGCATACTCGGATGGATGGGGTACGCAAACTCCGGATTGTTCGCGCGATAGGCGAACCGGTACCTGTCCCAAGTCCAAGGCGCCGAGAACTGGAACACCTAAATGGGCGGCCGCGTTTCTATCAATATACTTATGACAGTAGTAATACGGTTGGGATTGGGAGCCGAAGATAGAATCTTGGGCAGCAAGAGCGGTCCGACCGGGTCCGAACCCGTGGCGGAGATGTAGGGTAATAAAACAGTGTACTGCCATCGATAGAGTTGCGACCTCCTGCGTGGTCCACCAGTATTGTAGATCGATGCCGAAACCCGAGTCCGCCAAGAGTTACACCCATAGCATTGTAATCCAAGCAGGTCCCGCCCAGGACTACATATCATATTGATATATATGATATAGATTTTATGTATATGGCAAAGACAAACACAGATCCCGACCGGGCGTAGAGAGTTGGTATAGAACTGTCCAGCTCAGAGAGAGATCAGATCGGGTCGAGAGCGATGAAGTGAGCGATAGGCCCGTTGTCTGAT
>CAZGAX010000145.1:0-8819 GCA_964523745.1 uncultured Halobacteriales archaeon
GGCCTCCTGACGACCTTGCTGGCGGCCACGCTGACGGTCGTCGCGCTGGTCTGGGCCTACACGCTGTTCCACGTCGGCCGGATCGCCATCGAGGCGAGTTCCGACAGCACCTACGTCGACCGGCAGGTCGTCCCCATCTTCCAGAACGTCTGGTCGGCGGTTGTCGCCGGCGTCGCGCTCTTCCTGTTGCTCTCGCTCTGGAAGGTCGACGTGACCCCGCTCCTCGCCTCGGCGGGCGTCGTCGGCATCATCGTCGGCCTCGCCGCGAAGGACACCCTCGCGAACTTCTTCGGCTCCATCTCGCTGTACGCCGACGGCACCTACGCCGTCGGGGACTACGTCGTCCTCGAATCGGGCGACCGGGGTCGCGTCGAGGACATCTCCGTCCGGAGCACGATCATCCGCACCCGGGACGACATCCTCGTGACCGTCCCCAACGCCGAACTGACCAAGGCGGCGGTCGTCAACGAGTCGACGCCCCGCCGGTACCGCCGGGTAAAAGTCCCCGTCAGCGTCGCCTACGGCACCGACGTCGACCGGGTCGAAGAGATCATGCTCGACGTGGCAGCAGCGACCGACCTCGTCCGGGAGAAACCGAGTCCGCGGGTTCGCCTCCGGGAGTTCGGCGACTCGGGCCTCCAGATCGAACTCCTCTGCTGGATCGACCACCCGAGACTTCGTGGCCGGGCCGTCGACCAGCTGATGCGGGCTATCTACACGGAGTTCCGGGACGCCGACGTGGAGATTCCCTACCCCCAGCGCGAGGTTCGGCTGCTGGACGAGGTTGCGGACGGCGAGGGTTCAAGTGTCGCTGCTGAATCGCCAGAACCCTCCGACTGACGGCCAGGAAATTCCAGACTCGGTTTCTGGTTTCGTGCCAATTGTCGCAGTGTGAACCGAACCGCAAACAGCCTGAAAGCCCCGACTGGCTCCGGTCGGGGGACTCGCTGCGCCCTTCACTCCCTCGCTACGCTCAGTCGTTCCAGTGCTTGCTACGTCCTCCTTCCCGAAGCCAGTCGCCCCTTTCAGTCCCCCCGCATGGCTTGATTCACCAGCTGACATGGGTGGGACTGAAAGGGGCCGGTCGTTGCGGGGCTCCGACGAAGCAAGCACCGGAAGGAGCGGAGCGACTGAGGAGCGAAGCGAGTCAGAGCCCCGCAACGACCGGGGGCTTTCAGGCTGTTTGCGGTCGCGGTACGGTCAGTTCACATACATCCCACGACGGCATTCACTAGCCAGCACGTTCCTTACCCGTCTCGCTAGCGTCGATCGAGGTATGGCACAGCTTCCCGAAGCAAAATCCGTCGAAACCGAGGACGAGTACATTCACGTCCGGTACCGCGACCCCGACGAGTTCGATGCCATCAGAACCCCGGACTGGGCCGACAACGTCTCCGATTCGGTCTCCGAAGGGAGCGAAGTCCGGATGGGCAAACGGGCCGACAGCGACGACTGGGCGGTCCAGTCGGTGCTTATCGACAAAGACGTCGGCGAGGACCAGGCGAGAGATGATGCCGACGAGATCCTGCGGAAGATCGAGGCGGAGTGAACGTCCAGCCGGGTCGGATTACTCGACGTGCCGGATTACTCGACGAACGGCTCCCAGGGCGCGGGAACGATCCCCAGCATCGTCAGGACGACGGCCGGGTACCAGTAGAGGGCCACGACGACCATCGAAAGTTCGTCGCGAACGTACAGGAGGCTCCCGACCGCGATAAACGAGAGGACCAGAACGGTCCAGACCGCGACGGTTCGCTGGGTTGCTTCGGCCACGTATCGGCCTGGGGCGCCGCGCCGGAAAAGCGTGGGCGGTCCGGCCGAACGCGTCTCGACGAAGTCGAAAGCGAATTACGGGCCCCTCGCCAGTCCCCGATAATGAACGTGCTGGAGGCGGCGCGGGCCATCCTCGACTCGGGGCCGGTCTGTGACGCCTGTCTGGGCCGACCGTTTGCCGACCGGAGCTTCGGCCTGACGAACCACGAACGAGGCCACAGCCTCCGGGTCGCCGTCGCGCTGGCCGACGACGAAGACTTCGAGCCCTTCGAGGGCGGGTGCTGGGTCTGCGAGGACGAGTGCGACCGGTACGACTGGTGGGCGACCCAGGCCGCGACGGCCGTCCGGGGCTACGACTTCGACACCTACCAGGTCGGGACTCGCGTCCCGCCGCTGCTCGAAGAAAACGACCGCCTGCTGCGCGAAGAGGCCGGTCTCGACCCCGAGGCGGGCGAACTCCTGAAGTCCGAGTTCAACCGCGAGGTGGGCAAACGCCTCGGCGAGGAGACGGGCACCGAGGTCGACTTCGAGCGGCCCGACGTGATGGTGCTCTGTGACCTCTCGACCGACGAGGTCGAGGTCCAGGTGAATTCGGCGTTCGTCTACGGCCGGTACCGCAAGCTCGAACGGGACATTCCCCAGACCGAGTGGCCATGCCGGGAGTGCAACGAGACGGGTATCAAGCGCGGCGAGGAGTGTCCCGGCTGCGGCGGCACGGGCTACCGGTACGACCGGAGCGTCGAGGAACTCACTGCTCCCGTGGTCCAGGAGACAATGGATGGGACGGACGCCACGTTCCACGGCGCCGGTCGCGAGGACGTCGACGCGCTGATGCTCGGCGGGGGGCGGCCGTTCGTCGTCGAGGTGGACGAGCCCAGAGTCCGAGACGTCGACGTCGAGGCCCTGGAGCGGGAGATAAACGAGTTTGCCGACGGTGCCGTCGAGGTCGAGGGCCTCCGGCTCGCGACCCACGAGATGGTCGAGCGGGTCAAGGAACACGACGCGAGCAAGACCTACCGGATGGACGTGACCTTCGACGAACCGGTCGGGGTCGGAGAACTCCAGGCGGCGATCGACGAACTCGACGGCGCGACCATCCACCAGGACACCCCCGAACGAGTGTCCCACCGCCGGGCGGCCAAGACCCGGACCCGGGAGGTCTACGAGATGGGTGGCCAGCTGGTCGACGAGGCCGCCGAGGACGGCGACGGCGAGAAGCCCGACGAATCGACCCGGGCGGTTCTGGAAGTCCACGGCGCCGGTGGCCTCTACGTCAAGGAGTTAGTCAGCGGCGACGAGGGCCGAACCGAGCCGAGCCTCGCAGGACTCCTCGGCGTCGGCGCCGAGGTGTCGGCGCTGGACGTCCTCGCAGTCACCGGTGAGGACGAACCGTTCGCCGACGAGGAATTCTTCCGGACGCCAGCCGAGAACTAACGGCCGAGCGCCGACCCTCCTCTCGACGCCGTCCACGTCGACCGCCAGTCACTGCGCAGCGCGGGGTGCCGGCCGGCACGAGTAACGGTCTCAAAGCGGGCCGCGAGTAATCACCAGAGTTCTTAGATAATCCATTAATAGATATACAACATATATTATCAATTTAATGTAATAGCACCAGGGGCCAGGCCAGGATCCTGGATCGTTCTCGAAATTACGATCTCTCCGTAAAGCCCACACAGCGCCCAAATACAGTACCTTCGCCGCCATGATAGTTCGCAGTCGGCACGACGACCGGTGGGAGGTACCACGGGATCGAACTCAGAACCAATACGTCCAAATACGGAGCCCTACCGACGATATTTGGGGTGTTCGAGGAGTGATCCCGAGGGAGTTTCTCGACGTGGCCGGATAGACAGTCGAGCCGTCCACTCGCACAAACTATACGTATTAATATATAAATAGTAAACTGGTATTTCTGTCCGATCCCCGTCGCCAGGGCCGGTCGATCGCCGCTCAAAGCGGTCAGGGATCCGTACGTCGGGACGGCTGGCTCGTCACTCGGTCTCGTTCGGCGGGTCCGGGAGCCGGGCTTGTTCGTCCCGGTCGTGGTGGATGATCGCGTCGGCGTCGACGCCCGCGTCGTCCAGACAGGCCTGGCCGGCTCCGGCGTGCAGGTCCCGGACCCACCCGTCCCGTTGCCCGAACTGCGTCATCGACGCGCCGACGACTGCCACTCGGTTCACGTGTATACCGCGAATGTGGGCTCGGCCCCCTCAGTCCTCCTCTTCGCCGAAGACGCCGGCGGCTGCCATCCTGTCCAGGCGCTCCTCGCTGTAGCCCAGTTCCCGGAACACCTCGCGGGTGTCCTCGCCGAGTTTCGGCGGCGGGGACGCGAAGCCGCTGTCAGCCTGCTCGTAGTTGATCGGGTGCTCGATGACGGGAATGGTTCGATCGCCGTCGTCTATCTCCCTGACGACGTCCCTCGCCTCGACCTGATCGTTGTACAGGGCATCCTCGACGTCGTTGAGAGGGGCAGCGGGGACGCCGGCCTCGACGAGCGCGTCCAGCCACTCGTCCGTCGTCCGCTGCTCGAAGGTGGCGACCAGTTCCGCCTCCAGGGAGTCCATGTGTTCGACACGGTCGGCGTTCTCGGTGAAGCGGTCGTCCTCCAGCAGGTCCTCGCGGTCGATCGCCGTACAGAGGTCCTGCCAGAGCTTCTGATTGAGCGCCGCGACGGTGATGTAACCGTCGGCCGTCGGGAACTGCTGGTAGGGCGCCAGCACCGGGTCTTTGGTGCCCATCCGGCCAGGTTCCTCTCCGGCGAACACCTTGCCGGCCTGCTTCGTGAGCCAGGGCAAGGCGGCGTCGAGCATCCCGAGTTCGAGGTAGTCGCCCTCGCCGGTGACCTCGCGGCGATACAGCGCGTTGACGACGCCGAAGGCAGCCCACATCCCGGTGATGAGGTCGGTCTGGGGAACCCCCACCTTCACCGGCTGGTCGTCCTCCTCGCCGGTGACGCTCATAATGCCCGAGAGGCCCTGGACCAACAGGTCGTAGCCTGGCCGCTGGCTCCACGGACCCGTCTCGCCGAACGCCGAGATGGAACAGTACACTAGGTCCTCGTTGTACTCGGTGAGGGTGTCGTAGTCTACGCCGAGGCGCTCCTCGGTACCCGGCCGGTAGTTCTGGATGAACACGTCGGCCGCTCCCACCAGATCGTACAGCGCCTCCCGCCCCTCGGGCGTCTTGAGGTTCAGTTCGACGCTACGCTTGTCGTAGTTGACCGTCCAGAAGTACGGCGACTCGCCGTCGACGAAGGGCGGCCCGGAGTGACGGTTGTCGTCGCCGTAGCCCGGCCGCTCGACCTTGACGACGTCGGCACCCTGGTTCGCCAGCATCAGCGAACAGAAGCCGCCGGTGACGAACGTCGTCAGATCGATGACTCTCACGCCGTCGAGTATCTTCCCGCTGGCGTTCATGCGACGAATACCTAGCTGGCAAGCGGCAAAAACGTTGCCTTCTCCCGGAACCCACCGGTGGTCTCCCCGGTCGGCCGGGCTAGCCGATAGTTCCAAGGTGCGTCTACCGGACGACCCGGTGCCGTCGGTACATCAACGTATTTGGTACTGGAAACGGAGCATGGGGTATGAGCGACGGGACGAACGGGGCCCAGCCCGGTCTGGGCCCGGCAGACGCCTCCTGGAAGCGAGCGTTCGAGACGGCAGTATCACTGTTTCCCGACCCGATGTTCGCAATCGACGACGACGGGCGGATCACCCACTGGAACGACGCCGCCGCTACCCTCCTCGGACTCGAAGCCGACGCGGTCCTCGGGCGGACGGCGACCGACGTGTTCCAGCCGGCAAACGCCGACCGGACGCTGGCCGAGCGGGTCGTCGACGAGAACGCGCCGGTCAAGGAGTCCCGGACGCGCCAGGCGACCGACGCCGACGGCGAAACGTTCTACGGCCAGGCGCTGGCCGTGCCGCTCCGCGACGAGTCCGGCGGGGCAGTCGGCGCGCTCGAACTGGTCAACGAGGTTACCGACATCGTCGAGGACCGCCAGCGCCTCGAAGCGGTCCAGGCGGAGATGACCGAGACCGTCGACGACTCCCTCGAGAAGTTGCGCGACGCAGCGGCTGACATCTCAGAGCGCAGCCACGACATCGCGGCGATCGCCGACGACCAGGCGAGCGACCTCGACCAGGCCAGCGACGAAGTGGAGACGATGAGTGCGACCGGGGAGGAGATCGCCTCGACGGCCCACGAGGTCGGCAGCCAGACCGACGCCGTCGACGACCTGGCGGCCGAATCGCGTGAAGAAGCCAGGGCCGTCGAGGAGGTCGTCGCGGAGGTCGACGAGGCGACCGGCGTCGTCCGGTCGGCGGTGGCGGACCTGGACGACGGGGTCGACGAGATCACCGAGATACTGGCCGTCATCGACGACATCGGCGACCAGACCAACATGCTGGCGCTGAACGCCAACATCGAGGCCTCGCGACTGGGGTCAGAGGCAGACGGCTTCGCGGTCGTCGCCGACGAGATAAAGGGCCTCTCGGAGGAGGTCCAGCGGGAGGCCGAGGAGATAGAACGCATCGTCACCACCGTCGAGGAGAAGGTGACTCTCACGATGGAGACCGTCGAGCGGGTGGGACGCCAGGTCGACCGCGCCACCGAAAAAGTGGCTGACCTCGTGGAGAACCAGCGCCAGATCTCCGAGGCGGTCGGCGAGACCGCCACCCAGATGGACGAAATCGTCCGCGGCACGGACGAACAGGCAAAGTCCGTCGAGGAGATGTCGAGTCGGCTCGACCGGATCGCCGAACGCGCCGACCGGATCGCTACCGAAGTCGACGCGCTGGGCGAACGCAACGAGGCCCAGGCCGGGCGGGTGACGGAGATCGAGTCGAGCCTCCGCCACGTCGAAGCGACGATCGAGGAACTGTCCTGAGCCGGCGACACCGGCCGGACTTGCCGCGGTGACGCTACGGCGACGCCTTCAGCACCAGCGGATTGAACGGGGCGCCGGTCGCGCGTTCGACTTTCAGCGGCGCGCCGCTGAACAGGAAGTCGTAGATGCCGTCCCGTGCACAGGCCTCGCCCAGTTCCTCGAGCCAGAGGATCTCGCTGATCGTCACGCCGAGGTTCCGCAACAGCCCCGGATGGAGGGGTGCGACGTACTCCACGCCGTCGATGTTCTGTTTGACCTTCTCCAGGGCGAGGTTGTCGGCCCCGATGAGCGGTATCTCCTTGTCGTAGATCCACCGGTAGAGGTCCTCGCTGAACTTCAGGCCCGGCTCGGTCGTCTTCTCCCAGGCGGCGTCGGGGTCTCTGGCCCGGGCGACCGACCCGGTCCGGACCAGCAGGACGTCGTGTTGCTGGATGGTCACGCCTTGGGCGTCGGCGGTCCGCTTCAGGTCCGAGAGCGTGACGCTCTCCTCGTAGGCCAGGCGGTCGTCGGCGCCGCCCATCTCCCGGCCGACGTCCAGCAGCACGCCCCGGGCCGCGATTCCGGCCGTCGCCGCGTTGCTGATGTCGGCCTTGCCAAGTCCCCGTGTCTCGGTGGACTGGCCGGCGCTGGTGTC
Organism: uncultured Halobacteriales archaeon; assembly: GCA_964523745.1. GTDB lineage: Archaea > Halobacteriota > Halobacteria > Halobacteriales > Haloarculaceae > CAZGAX01. Next base: position 7,296 of record CAZGAX010000145.1, read on the forward strand.
GCTACAGTTCGAGATCGGATACTCGAACGTCTTCCTGTCGGCGGTCGTGATGGCGTCGAAGCCGTTCCAGATCTTCTCGCCGTACCAGGTGTGGCCCAGCGCGTCGGCGTGGGTGGTTCCCTGGCAGTACTGTGGCGTGATCCACTTGTCGTCGGCGAACTTCAGTCCGGTGAGCGGCTGTTCCGTCTCGTCGTCGTAGGACTGTTCGTCCTGGACGTTGTCCCGCCGGGCCGGCTCTCGCCCGACGAACTCGGGGTCGCCGTCGATGGTCGCCAGCGCCTTCTCGCCGGTCATCGACATCTGGAGCGTGATCCGTTCGACGCTGTCACGGCCGGCCTGCAGGGCCGCGTCCATCCCGTCGGCGGCGGTCTGACTGTCCAGAAAGTTCAGCGCGCCGAGTTCGTCGGCCTCGCCCCAGCGCCCCCAGTTCTTCGGGAGCCCCTCGTACAGGTCCTCGAGCGGCCCCTGGACGTCTGCGGCGACGGTGTCGACGCTCAGCCCGGCTCCGGCGAACGCGATCGACAACCCACAGCCCTTCATTACGTCGCGTCGATTGATACCCGCTTCGTGGTCGTGGTGATGGTCGGACATGTGTCTCGTCCCGAGGCAGCGCCGGTGCTACTCGCGGCCCTATGCCATGTGTTCGCACACACCGCGCCTCGTGGACGACATCAGGTGGAAACTGTATAAAAGTTAGTAATAGTTTGTTTTCGTCAGATGTCCGCCTCGGTCGGCGGAGCTCCCCGGTCCGCGATTCGACGGGCGACGGGCGATCCGTCGTCGAGAGCCGGCCTCGCGACCGTCGTCACCGCTCAGCGTGAGCGTCGTGGGACCCTGGAGCCGGTAGAAATTTACCGCCGCGGGCCGAACGAAGGAAGTAGCATGACTACGGTCGTCGCCCAGGGCACATTCGACCTGGTGCACCCTGGCCACGTCCACTACCTCGAGGAGGCTGCGGCGATGGGAGACGAACTCCACGTCATCATCGCCCGGAACCCGAACGTGACCCACAAACCCGACCCCATCCTGTCGGCCGAGCAGCGCCGCCAGACGGTCGCAGGGCTCGAGGCCGTCGACGAGGCGATACTCGGCCACCCCGAAGACGTGTTCGTCCCGCTGGACCGCATCGAACCCGACCTGGTCGTCCTGGGGCACGACCAGCACCACGACGAGGCCGCCCTCGAGTCGGCCCTGGAGGCCCACGGTCACGACTGCCGGGTCGACCGGGCGAGTCGGTACGACGCCGACGCGAACGTCGTCTGCTCGTCGAGTACCATCGTCGACCGCATCCTCGACCAGCGGGCCGACCAGGTCGAGGCCCGCGTCCGACCGCCGGGGCTCCGCTACCCTCACCCCTGACCGGATAACGTCTGTCGCCAGGACGGGCCGGGAGAGAAACTGTTTTGACCCTCGACCGACAGGTCACAAACGGGCCGTACGTCTGACTGGTCTCGTTGGCTACGGCCCTACGCATCCGGTTGGACGTTCAAGTCCACCCCAATCCCCCCTCACTGCTCTCCCCCC
>CAZGAX010000146.1:0-8813 GCA_964523745.1 uncultured Halobacteriales archaeon
CGAAGCCGTCCATTTCGCTCAGGAGCTGCATCATCGTCCGCTGGACCTCGGCGTCTCCCGAGGTCTTCGACTCCGTCCGCTTGGCGGCGATGGCGTCGATCTCGTCGATGAAGATGACGGCGGGCTCGTGCTGCCGGGCGAGGTCGAACAGGTCCCGCACCAGTTTGGCCCCCTCGCCGATGAACTTGTGGACGAGTTCCGACCCGGCCATCTTGATGAAGGTGGCGTCAGTCTGGTTGGCGACGGCCTTCGCGAGCATCGTCTTGCCGGTGCCCGGCGGGCCGTGGAGGAGGACGCCCGACGGCGGGTCGATGCCCACGTCGACGAACATGTCGGGGTTCTTCAGGGGCATCTCGACGGTTTCGCGGACCTCCTCGATCTGGTCCTCGATGCCGCCGATGTCCTGGTAGGTGACGCCGGGGGACTCCTCGACCTGCATCACCCTGGCGCGGACGTCCGTCTCGTCCTCCAGGGTCTTGACGATAGAGAGGGAGTTGTTGACGGCGACGCGCGAGTCCGGGTCGATGGAGTCGCGCATCTCTTCCGTTACTTCCGTGAGGGCTTCCTGGTTGTTGCCGTGTTGTTTGATGATGACGCCTTCGTCGGTCAGTTCCTGGACCGTGGCCACGAACAGCGGCGACTGCTTGAGCTTCTTGTTCTCGTGGGTCAGTCGCTCCAGCTTCTGCTGGTACTTGTTGTTCTCGGCGTTGGCGTCGAGGAGTTTGTCGCGCATCTCCTCGTTCTGGGCCTCGAGGATTTCGAGGCGTTCCTCCAGGGCCTCAATCTTCTCCTGCTGGGACGAGTCATCGTCGTACGGCAAATCGACGTCGTCCACAGTATCAGTCATTACAACCCCGCTAGCGCATGAGATAATAAGAGGTTTCGGGTACCGCCCGTAACGCGGCAGTCGGTTTCGGTACCGACACGTTTCGCCTCTTGCTGCCGTCGGTCCCCCGGTTCGGTCCCGGTTCGTCCGCCTGAATATTCCCCCAGCTCATATTTCAGAACGAGAAATATTATTAGGCTGTATCCACCAAGGTAGGACAACATGAGTGCCTCAGAGCAAGCGCAGGTCGACGCCGGTGGGGAGGATCCGTGGGATCCGGTCAGGGACCTGCCCCCGAGTGCGAAACTAGTGGCGAAAGTGCTGGAGTACAACGAGACGCTTACGCAGAGTCAACTCGCCGAGGAGACGCTGTTGCCGCCCCGGACGGTCCGGTACGCGCTAAGCCGGCTAGAGGAAGTCGGCGTCGTCGACTCCCGCTTTTCCTTCGCCGACGCCCGGAAGCGCATCTATACGCTGACGATCGAGTAACCGACCGACGCGAAGTCGGATTCACTTTCGGCCTGGCTGCCGAATTCCTTTAGGTGGAGGGGACCAACCCCGGCACAATGACGCGGGTGATCCACACCGGCGACACCCACCTGGGCTACCAGCAGTACCACGTCCCCGCCCGCCGGCAGGACTTTCTCGACGCCTTCCAGCAGGTCGTCGACGACGCCGCCGACGGCGACGTCGACGCCGTGGTCCACGCCGGCGACCTCTTCCACGACCGTCGGCCGACGCTGCCCGACGTGATGGGGGCACTCGACGTGCTTCGGACGCTCGACGACGCGGACGTCCCGTTTCTCGCCGTCGTGGGCAATCACGAATCGAAGCGCGAAGCCCAGTGGCTCGACCTCTTCGAGTCGCTGGGCCTGGCGACGAGACTCGGTGCGGACCCGGTCGAAATCGGCAACACGGCCTTCTACGGCCTGGACTTCGTCCCCCGGTCGAAGCGGGACAGCCTCGACTACGAATTCGCGGACCACGACGCCGAGCACGCCGCCCTCGTCACCCACGGCCTGTTCGAGCCGTTCGACCTCGGCGAGTGGGACGCCAGGGAGGTGCTGGCCGAGGCTTCGGTCACCTTCGATGCGATGTTGCTCGGTGACAACCACGACCCGGGCGTCAAACAGGTGGACGAGCCACACGAGGCGTGGCTCACCTACTGCGGGTCGACCGAACGGGCCAGCGCCGACGAACGCGAGGACCGGGGCTACAATCTCGTGGCGTTCGACGACGGCGTCGACGTCCGCCGCAGAGGGCTGGACACCCGCGAGTTCGTCTTCGTCGACCTGGAACTCGGAGACGGCGAGGGCCTGGACAGGGTGAAAGAGCGGGTCGGCCAGCACGACCTCGAGGACGCGGTGGTCGTCGTCAAACTCAGCGGCGAGGGCGAACCGATCACCCCTGCCGCCGTCGAGGAGTTCGCCCACGATCGGGATGCCCTCGTCGCCCGGGTCAACGACCACCGGGAGTTTGCCGACGAGAACGAAGTGGAGGTCAGTTTCGCAGACCCCGACGACGCCGTGCGAGAGCGAGTCCGGGAACTGGGCCTCAGTGAGGCAGCCCGGGAGATAGACGAAGTCGTCAGGGCGAGCAAGATCGCCGACGCGAACGTCGCCGACGCCGTCGAGGACCGTGTGAGCGAGCTGGTCGACGAGGGTGATTCGGTCGTCTTCGAAGGAGCCTCCGATACAGAAGGCGAGGAAGGTGACGAAGTCGACGAGACCAACGAAACCGACGAGGTCGGAGACCAGCGGGACGCGGAAGACGACACAGCCGAGCTTTCCGCCGCGACGGCGAGCGACGATGCGGAGACGGCAGACGGCGAGACAGAGGCGGTGGATGGTGAGGCAGAGGCGGTGGATGGCGAAGCTGGTGCGGCCGCTGAAGACGGAAACGGTCCCGAGGACCAGGCGACGATGGGTGAGTACCTGTGAGGTTCGACCGGGTTCGGCTGGAGAACTTCAAGTGTTACGGGGACGCCGACCTCCGCCTGGAGGCCGGCGTGACGGTCATCCACGGGTTGAACGGCAGCGGCAAGTCCTCGCTGTTGGAAGCCTGTTTCTTCGCGCTGTACGGCACGAAGGCCCTCGACCGGACGCTCGACGAGGTGGTGACTATCGGGGCCGACGAGGCGACGGTCGAACTCTGGTTTACCCACGCCGGCGAGGACTACCACGTCAGGCGCCGCATCCGGGTCCGGGACGAACGGGCCCTCACCGCGGAGTGCGTCCTGGAAGGGCCCACAGGCACGTTCGAAGGGGCAAAAGACGTTCGGGCGAGAGTGACCGAACTCCTGCGGATGGACGCCGAGGCGTTCGTAAACTGTGCCTACGTCCGGCAGGGCGAGGTAAACAAGCTGATCAACGCCTCGCCCGACGAACGTCAGGACATGCTCGACGACCTCCTGCAACTGGGCGTCCTGGAGGACTACCGGGAACGAGCCAGCGACGCCAGAGTCGGCGTGGGTCGGGTTCGCGACGACAAGCGAGGGGCGCTCACGCAGCTCGACGAGCAGATCGAGGAGAAAGAGGCGAAGGACCTCCACGAGCGCCGGAACGAACTCCAGACCGAACTCGCGGACATCGCCGAGGACGTCGAGCGGTACGAACAGCAGCGCCAGACCGCCGTCGAAACCCGTGACCAGGCCGTCGCTATCCTCGAAGAGTACGAGGAAAAGCGCGAGGAACTGGAGCGTCTCGAGGAAGACGTCGGGGACCTCCGGGAACAGATAGCCGAGACTGAGCAGGAGCGAGAGGAGTTGGCCGAGACGATCCAGAAACGGCGGGACCACCGCGAGGCGACGCAGGAGAAGGTGGCCGAGACGCTGACCGAGACCGACCTGAAAGAGGCTGACCCCGAGGCGATCGCCGATCGGCGGGATACGCTCGACGCCGACAGGGAGGAGCGGCGCGAAGCCATCAAAGAGCGTAGCGTCGAGAAGCAAGAACACGAGAGCACCGCCGAATCCCACCGCGAAACGGCCCAGGACCTGGCCGAGCGGGCCGAATCGAAGCGCGAGGAAGCCGATGACCTCGAAGAGGAGGTGGCCGAGACCCGGGAATCCCTGGCCGAGAAACGCGAGGAACTCGCCGAGCTGGACGAGCAGATCACCGAGATCCGGGAGTCCTTCGAGGAGGCGCCGGTCGACGTCGGCGACGCCGCGGAGTTCCGCGAGACGGCCAGCGAGGAACTGTCCGAGCAGCGCGAGACGGTCACGGAACTCCGGACGACGATCGAACAGGAACGGGAATCGCTCGAGGAAGCCAAAGCACTCCGCGAGGAGGGGAAGTGTCCGGAGTGCGGCCAGGACGTGGAGGGGTCGCCCCACGTCGACACTATCGAGGAGGACGAGGCTCGCATCGCAAACCTCGAAGACGACCTGGCGGAGGCACAGGCCGAGCAGGAACGGCTCGAAGACCGTCTGGAGACGGCCGATACGCTAGTCGAGCGAGAGAATCGGCTCCGCCAGCGAGAACAGAATCGCGAGAACGTCGCTCGGTTGCTCGAAGACCGGGAGTCGACGCTCGAAGAGAAAGCAGAGCGCGTCGAGACGCTCCGGGAGGAGGCTGACGATCTGGACGAACGGGCCGAGGAGAAGCGCGAAGCCGCTGCCGAAGCCGAGGAGGCAGCCGAGGAGTGCCGCAAAGCCATCGGGGAGCACAATCGGAAGCAGGCCGAACTGAACCAGGCAATCGAGCGGCTCGACGACCTCGCCGACCTGGTCGAGCGCCAGGACGACCTCGGCGAGGAGATAGTGCGGCTCCGAGAGCAACGGGAGACGAAGGGAGAAACCAACGACGAGCGCCGTGAGCGGCTGGCCGACAAGCGGGAACGAAAGCAGGAACTCGCCGAGGAGTTCGACGAGTCGCGCATCGAGGAGGCCGAAGGCGAGAAAGAACGCGCCGAGAAGTACATCGAGGACGTCGACGAAGCACTCGACGAGCTACGAGAGAGGCGGAGTGACCTCCAGAGCCAGGTCGGCGCCATCACGAACGAAATCGAGGAGCTGGAAGGGCTCCGAGAGCGGCGCGAGGAGCTTGCGACCACGCTGTCGGACCTGGAGGGGCTGTACGACGAGGCCGAGGAACTCCAGGAGATGTACGGCACCCTCCGGGCGGAACTCCGGCGGCGCAACGTCGAGAGCCTCGAGCGGATGGTCAACGAAACCTTCGACCTGGTGTACGAGAACGACTCCTACTCACACATCGAACTCGACGGCGAGTACCGACTCACAGTCTACCAGAAGGACGGCGAGGCCCTCGACCCCGACCAGCTGTCGGGGGGTGAACGGGCCCTGTTCAACCTCAGTCTGCGGTGTGCCATCTACCGCCTGCTGGCCGAGGGCATCGAGGGTGCCGCGCCGATGCCGCCGCTGATCCTGGACGAGCCGACGGTGTTCCTGGATTCGGGTCACGTCTCCCAGCTGGTCGAACTGGTCGAGGCGATGCGAGACATGGGCGTTGAGCAGATCCTCGTCGTGAGTCACGACGAAGAGCTGGTGGGCGCCGCCGACGACCTCGTGACGGTGAAAAAGGACGCGACGTCGAACCGCTCCACTGTCGAGCGCGTGGTGGGGAGTGCCGAAGGCCTCCGCGTCGAGATGGAGTCCGACTAACTGTCGAGCGGCAGCGAATCGCGGGCCGTCTCCGTGGGTTCGTAGCCCCGCTCGCCGCCAATCTCTGTCTCCCGAACAAGTCCCGCGGCCCGAAGTTCGCCCAGGAGCCCGTGGAGATCGCTCTCGCAGACGTCGTAGTCGAGGAGGTCGCGGACGGCGACGGCATCGCGGGCGACGACTTCTACGAGGAGGCCCAGCGCCTGGTCGGGAAGGGCTGGCAGGGCCGATCGGGCCCCGTCGTCGACTGTCTCGGCAGCAGTCACGAGCGGCGACTCGCCCTCGACGGTCGTCAGGTCGGCCGTGGGAACGTGGCGGCGCTCCCCAGTCACCAGGTCGCGGACGAGACAGGAGTCGTGAGACTCCTTGAGGATCAGGTACCGGTGGCCGGCGTCGTCCTCGACGGTTCGCATAGGTGAGGAAAGTCGCGGCCGACGGTTAGCCGTTCTGGTCGGTCGACTCGGTAGTATCGGCGGAGTCGTCGGATTTCGCGTCCTCGACGACGGTCGACTTCGCCCGGCGATAGAGGAATGCGCCGTAGGCGAAGACTGCCAGGCCGGCCAGGGTAAGCTGGCCACCGAGCATCAGGTCGCCCTCCAGGAAGGCAAACATGAGGCCGAGACTCGTCGCCAGCAGGGCGATGTTGAAGATGACGACGAGGCGCCAGAAGCTGACGAGGAGGTCGCCGTCGATTTCGACGTCCGAGTCCGTCGGGTCCGGTGCCTCGGGGATGTCCGGTCCGATGGACTCCGCCTCGGACTCGTCGGGTTCTGTGTATCGGGTGACGGCGTCGAATTTGGTTTCAGGCTGGTCCTCGTCCTCCGAGTCGAACACGATGGTTCGTTCGGTGTGCTGCACAAAAGAGATTCTGGAGTCGTGTGCCGGCTCGTGCTCAGCCACTCGTGATCGAGGTAGTGATACCGGCCACAGGGAATCAGTCCCGTCGAGATGGGAAACAGACACGCTCACGGCCCACCCGACGTGTCAAAATTATAGGTATTGAGACCTTTCGGTGGCCCGCGACTTTCACGTGACGTTCCCCACCGGGACGGGTGAGATCGGGTGGGCTACCTACCAAGCCCAGCCGTAGTTCCGGTAGTTCCGTTACCCTCCGGAATTCATTCTATCTCGGCCCGAGTTAACAGCCTCAATTTCACCCTCGTCTGAAATTCGGATCGTGAACCAATTAGTACACTTACCTGAACAGGGACCTTCTAGTTGGGCTCTCACAGGGATCGAGTCTTCAGATAATCGCACCTCGATCTGGAGAGTGTCCCCAGATGCTAGAGATACGTCACTTATATCGATAGTATGATAATAATCGTTTTCGGTTGGACTCACCCGAATAGTGGCTGATGTAACGCTGTCATCGTTCTTTTTCACCAGGTATTTGACAGTCTGGACGGAAGATGACCCATTGAAGATATTGATCGTGAGCGGGTCTGAATCAGGTCCCGCGAGTGCCGAACATCCTGCGAAACCGGCTACGGCTGGAAGCGATAGAAGGAACTTCCGTCTTTGTCGATCCATAATTGCCCCTATATGTCTATAAGAAATTAACTTTCGGAGTTCAGCTCAACTTCAGGATCAATGTGTCCGGGAACGCCGTGTTCTTCGGGATCGTATTCTATCTCGTCTCGGGGCGAGAACCCACCCGGTCGTACGGGAAGTTGACCTCCCATGGGTGTCGCGGCGGGAGTGGTTTCGACTTTGGCGTCATGGGCATCCACCGACCCCACGCCCTGGGAAGCTACGCCCTGGAGGCGCTTCGGGACCGGCTCGACGGCGGGACGACCGACCGGTTGCTGGGCCGGTCGCCGGTTCCAGTGGTGACCGTCCGGACGTAGAAGCGGTGCCAGTACGGCCGACCAGTTCCGCCCCGGCTACCACATCGGTTTTAATCGGGGGGTGCAAAGGGGAGCCAACATGGGTCAGTCCGATCTCGGGTCTTTCGGCGAGGGCGGTGAGGGCGGCAGCGACGACGCACGCCCCGTCGCCGCCGAAGCCGCCGCCATCGCCGGTGACGAGCAGGTCGACGCCGAGACCGTCGACCGCCAGCAGGAGCGCTTCGACCCGGTCGACGAACGCGTCTCGGTCGCCGTCACGCAGGTCGACTACACGATAGAGGGCAGCGGCGACGACGAACGGCCGATCATCCACGTCTTCGGGCGGACCGAAGAGCGCGAGGCCTACCACGCCAGGATCCACGACTTCAAGCCGTACTTCTACGCCCCGGCGGACTCGGTCTCCGAGGACAGACTCCGGAGCTACGACCGGATCACCGGCTGGGAGGAGACCGACGAGGCCGGCGAGCCCTACGAGTCGATTCGCGGGGAGCGCCTCTGGAAGATTTTCGGCCAGACGCCCCGGGACGTCGGCCAGATCCGCGACGAATTCGACCACTACGAGGCCGACATCCTATTCCCGAACCGGTTTCTCATCGACAAGGACGTGACGAGCGGGGTCTCCATCCCCCTCCGGGAGGCCGAGAGCGGCACGCTCGACGTCCACCACGCGGAGGTCGAACCGGCCGACGTCCAGACGTCGCCGCGGGTCAACATCTTCGACATCGAGGTCGACGACCGCCAGGGCTTCCCCGAGGACGGCGAGGAGGAGATCATCTGTATCGCCTCTCACGACTCCTACCGCGACGAGTACGTCCTCTGGCTGTACGACGCCGACATGGGCGTCGAGGCGCCGGAGACGCTGGCCGACTACGACCCGATCCGCGAGGGCGGGGCCGTCGACTACGACGTCCGGGTCTTCGAGAGCGAACAGCGGATGCTAGCCTCGTTCCTCGACTACCTCGACGATACCGACCCGGACATCCTGAGCGGCTGGAACTTCGACGACTTCGACGCGCCGTACCTCCTTGACAGGCTGGAACGCCTCGACGTCCGGGCCGACGAGAACCTCGACCCCGACCGACTCTCTCGGGTCGACGAGGTCTGGCGGAGCAACTGGCAGGGCCCGAACGTCAAGGGCCGAGTCGTCTTCGACCTGCTGTACGCCTACCAGCGGACCCAGTTCTCCGAGCTGGATTCCTACCGACTCGACGCGGTCGGGGAGCAGGAATTGGGTGTGGGGAAAGAGCGGTATCCCGGCGACATCGGTGACCTCTGGGAGCAGGACCCCGAGCGACTGCTCGAGTACAACCTTCGTGACGTCGAACTGTGCGTCGAACTGGATCGCGAGCAGTCCATCGTCGCCTTCTGGGACGAGGTGCGGACGTTCGTCGGCTGCAAGCTCGAAGACGCGACGACGCCCGGCGATGCAGTCGACATGTACGTCCTGCACAAGCTCCACGACGAATTCGCCCTGCCGTCGAAGGGCCAGCCAGTCAGGCGAGGAGTACGAGGGCGGAGCGGT
>CAZGAX010000147.1:0-8812 GCA_964523745.1 uncultured Halobacteriales archaeon
GCCACAGACGTCCATCCAGTGGAGGATCACCCCGCCGAGAGCGCGTCCCAGGAAGTTCGTGTCGTCGGGCATCAGCAGTTCGGTCATCTCGGTGTGAGACTGGCTGAGCCGCACCGCGTCGCTGTCGTCACTCATGGTGGCCGACTCGGCCACCGGAGGCTTGGGCGTTTCGAGGTTCCCGAGCCACAAGATGGATGACGGCTCCCGGAAAAACCCCGGAGAATGACAGCCAGCGAGGGGCTCGACGGGCGGGACGAACCGGCGCGAAGCGCCGACGACCACGCCGAACTGCTGTCCAGCCTCGACTCTCACGACATCGCCCAGGCGATGGTGCCGGGGGAAGCCCTCGAAGCGGTGTCTATCGACCCCGACGCCGACCCCGACGAAACGTTCCCACAGTCGGTCGCCAGCGGCGGCCCGACCCCATCGGGGGTGATCCTCTGGACCCGGATCGCTCCCGACCGGTTCGACTCCGACGAACCGCTTACCGTCCAGGTGGCCACCGACGAGAGCTTCGAGGACGTGGTCTACGAGGGAGTGTGCGACGACGAAACCTCGATCCGGGCCCACGACCACACCGTCAAGGTCGACCTGGACGGGCACCTCGATTCGGACACCGAGTACGCCTACCGGTTCGTCTACGACGGCACCGCCTCGCGGACGGGGTGGTGTCAGACGCTCCCGAAACCCGAGGAGTCACCTGACTCCCTCAGGATCGCCGTCCTCACGTGCCAGAACTACCTGAACGGGTATTTCCCCGCGCTCCACCACGTCGCCGAGGAGGACGTCGACTTCGTCGTCCACCTGGGCGATTTCATCTACGAGTCCGACGACGGCGCCTTCAAAGGAATTGGGTCGAAAGACTACCCGGACCGGGAGAAACACCTTCCCAGCGGCCACGACCGGGCCTGGACCCTGGCGGACTACCGGTACCTCTACCGTCACTACCGGAAAGACCGCTTCCTCCAGGAGGCGCTGGAGTCTCACACCCTCATCGCCGGCTGGGACGACCACGAGATGGTCAACGACGTCTACTGGGACCGGGAAACCGACGCGCCGGCCGGCGACCACCCACGGGGAGACGACCCCGAGTTCATGGCAGAGCTGGTCGCCGACGCGATGCACGCCTGGTGGGAGTTCATGCCCGCCAGGGTCGAGTACGACCCCGGCGGCGACTCCCTCCAGGAACGGGTCCAGCTCTGGCGGTCCATCGAGTACGGCGACCTGGTGATGCTGGTGATGACCGACGAGCGCCTGTTCCGAGACCCGCCGAGGGAGGCAATTCCGACGGTGGACAACGTCGGACCGCACCGCGAACCCCCGGGACGGTCGATGCTAGGCAAGCCCCAGCGCGAGTGGCTCGTCGACACCGTCACGAACGCAGAAACGACCTGGACGGTCTGGGCGGACGAGGTTCTGACCATCCCGTTCCGGATCGGGTCGGGCCCGCTGTCGGTCTACCCGGTACAGGGCGGCTGGGACGGCTACACCAGGGAGCGCCAGCGGATCACCGAAGCCATCGCCGCAGCAGACGTCGACAACTTCGTCACCGTCACCGGTGACATGCACTGCACCATCGCCGGCTACACCCAGACGGCCTACCCGGGGAGAGTGACCGGCGGCGAGGGGGTGTCCGAGGGCAAACCCATCGGCGTCGAGTTCATGACGCCGGCGGTCACGTCGCTGAACGCCGCCGAAGCCTTACACCTCACCGAGGGCCTCCGTGGCAAAATTATGGAACCGCTCTTCCGGCACCTCGTCACCGGGATGAACCCCCACATCGAGTACTTCGACAGCCACCACTGGGGCTACTCTGTCGTGGAATTCACCCGGGAGGAGTGCACCTTCGCCGCCTACAGCGTCGACAAGACGGTGAACGAGCCGGACGCCGACCGGGAACTGCTCGTCGCCTACCGCGTCCCGGAGGGCGTGACGAACCTCGAAGAGATCACCGAGCGATTCCGGGACTGACCGGCAGGCACGTTCCCTACTGCTCCCCCGACGCTTTCTTGTGGCCGCCGGTCGGGGTCGAACCATGGACACGCGAGACGCGTTGCTCGTCGACGCCTTCGCCGACGAGCCGATGGCGGGCGTGCCGGTGGGTATCGTCCGGGACGGCGCGGACCTGGCGGCCGACCAGCGCCAGGCGATTGCGGGGGAGTTCGGTGCCCCGGCAACCGCCTTCCTGGAAGCGGGCGACGATGGCTACGACGTCGACGTGGCGGGGCCCCGGACGGCCGGCCCGCAGGTCCACGTCGGCGTCGCAGCCACGGCGGCACTGACCGAACACGGCGTCGCTGGCGACGGCCTCTCGCTCAACACCGCCGACGAGTCGCTGGAGACGGTACGCGAGGACGACGGCGTCGTCTGGGCCGACGTCGAGTCGCCGGACCTGCGTGAGGTGGACGTCAGCGAACAGGAGGTGGCGGACGCCCTCGGCGTAGACGTAGCCGCCCTCCGGGACGTCGGCGCCGATTTGCCACTGGGACGGGGTTCGCTCGGCCCGAGTTTCCTCCTCGTCGCCGTCAATTTCCTCGAACACCTCAGCCAGGCCGAACCCGACCCTGCCGCCGTCGCTGATCTCCTGGAGGTTGTGAACGCCGACGTCGTCTACGCCTTTACGTTCGATACCCTCGAGGGCAATAACGACGTTCACGCCAGGACGGTCCGGCCGGCCGAGGGTGAACTCCGGCCGCCGGGAGAGGAAGCGGCACCCGGTCCCGGGCTGGGGGCGGTCTGCTGTGGCGCACACCTCCGCAGACACGGTGCGTTCGACCACGACCGGGACGAAATCGGCGTCGAGGAGGGCGACTTCCGGGACCGATCGACCCGCATTCGCGTCGACCTGGCCGACCACCGGGTCGGCGGCCGGAGCGTGACCGTCCTCGACGGTACGGTCGTGGTTCCGGACGCGGTCGACGACGACATCATCGAGGCCTGACGTGGTACGGCGAGGTGAGTAGGTGGAGAAAACTGCGTAGCAGGTTCCTAAAACCGCGTGGTGGCGGGACGATATCCGGCTGCCGTCCGACCTCCGCCGAACAGTTCAGAAGGTTCTTTAGGTTCGTTGAATACTCGATCAGTACGGACATGGCTGTACTTTGGCTGGACGACGTTCGGTCTGACGACCTGGCAGACGTCGGCGGCAAGGCGGCATCACTGGGGGAGATGACCGCCGCCGGGCTACCGGTACCACCGGCGTTCGTCGTGACGGCAGGCACGTACCGCACTTTCATCGAGGAGACAGGGATCGACGCGGAGCTGTTCGAGGCCGTGGACGTCGACGCCGACGACTCCACGGCGCTGGCCGAGGCAGCCGAGCACGCCCAGGACCTGATCGAGGAGACGCCGATCCCCGAGGACCTGCGCGAGGAGATCCTCGGTGCCTACGAACGCATCGGTGAGGGTTCCGCTGTGGCGGTTCGCTCCTCTGCGACGGCCGAGGACCTCCCCGACGCCTCGTTTGCGGGCCAGCAGGAGACGTTCCTCAACGTCACCGGCGAGGACCTCCTGGAACGAGTCAGGGAGTGCTGGGCGTCGCTGTTCACCCAGCGCGCTATCTACTACCGACAGGAGCAGGGCTTCGACCACGACAAGGTCGACATCGCGGTGGTCGTCCAGGAGATGGTCGACGCCGAGAAGAGCGGCGTCCTGTTTTCGAGCCACCCGTCGACCGGCGCGCCGGTCGTCACCATCGAGGCGGCCTGGGGCCTGGGCGAAGCGGTCGTCTCCGGCGCGGTCACGCCGGACAACTACGTCATCGACCGGACTTCGGGAGAGCTACAGAACGAGACCGTCGCCGAGAAGAAGGTGATGCACGTCCGGGACCCCCAGACCGGCGAGACCGTCGAACGCCAGGTCCCCGAGGACAAGCGTTCGACCAGGGTCCTGGACGACGACGAACTGGACGCGCTGCTGGAACTCGGTGAAGAGATCGAAGACTACTACGGCGAACCCCAGGACGTCGAGTGGGCTATCGACCCCGACGGCGCCGGCGAGGGCGTCGGTCCCGACGACAGCCTCTACGTCCTGCAGTCCCGACCCATCACGACCATCGCCGAGGGCGCCAGAGAGGGCAGCGTGGCCGACGGCGGCGTCGCGGAAGCCGAATCCGGCGGCGAGAGCGGGGGTGGCCAGCCGGAGGTCGTCGTCTCCGGGCTCGGCGCCAGTCCCGGTCGGGCTTCGGGCGAAGTCCGGATCGTCCACAAGTTGGACGAACTCGACAAGGTGGGCGAGGGCGACATCATCGTCGCCGAGATGACGACGCCGGACATGGTGCCGGCGATGAAGCGCGCGGCCGGCATCGTCACCGACGAGGGCGGCATGACGTCCCACGCCGCCATCGTCTCCCGCGAACTGGGCGTCCCGGCGGTCGTCGGCTCAGAGCACGCCACCGAGCGGCTCACCGACGGCCAGACGATCACGATCGACGGCGAGAAGGGCTCCATCGAGGCGGGGGCCGACGAGACCGATCACGACGCCATCGAAGAGGTCCGGCCCCAGTCGCCGGTCAAGCCCATGACTGCGACGGAGGTCAAGGTCAACGTCTCCATCCCGGACGCCGCCGAGCGAGCCGCCGCCACCGGCGCCGACGGCGTCGGCCTCCTGCGCATCGAGCACATGATCCTCTCGCTGGGGAAGACCCCCGAGCGCTACATCGAGGACAACGGCGAGGAGGCCTACGTCGACCAGATCGTCGACGGCGTCCAGAGAGTGGCCGACGAGTTCTACCCCCGGCCGGTGCGGGTTCGGACGCTGGACGCGCCGACCGACGAATTCCGCCAGCTCGAGGGTGGCGAAGACGAGCCGGCCGAGCACAACCCGATGCTCGGCTACCGTGGCATCCGGCGGAGCCTCGACACCCCCGACGTCTTCGAGCACGAACTCCGGGCCTTCCGGAAACTGTTCGACATGGGGTACGACAACGTCGAGATCATGTTCCCGCTCGTCAACGACGCCGAGGACGTCATCAGGGCACGCGACCTGCTGGAGTCGGCCGGCGTCGACACCGACCGGCGCAAGTGGGGCGTGATGGTCGAGACGCCGGCCAGCGCGCTCGGCGTCGAGCAGATGGCCGAGGCCGGCATCGACTTCGCCAGCTTCGGCACGAACGACCTCACGCAGTACACGCTGGCCGTCGACCGGAACAACGGCCGCGTCGCCGGCCGGTTCGACGAACTGCACCCCGCCGTCCTCAAGCTCATCAGCGAGACCATCCAGACCTGCCGGGAGCTGGGCGTGGACACGAGCATCTGTGGCCAGGCCGGCTCGAAGCCCGAGATGGTCCAGCACCTCGTCAACGAGGGCATCACCTCCATCTCGGCCAACATCGACGCCGTCCGCGACGTCCAGCACGAGGTCAAGCGCGTCGAGCAAAAGCTCCTGATGGACTCGGTGCGGTAGCGATCCGGCCGTACTCCGTCGGAACGTAACCACTAAGCGCCTGCAACAGCTTCACAGGGATATGCAGCAGGTTCAGGGGGTGGAACCACAGGATTTCGAGCGCGTTCTCTCCTCGATGTGCACGGAACCACATCCGGCTGCCAGAGAGGCCGCAAACCGCTTTCTCGCGACGAATCCGGGTGACCCGGGGACCTACGAGACCGTCACCGAACTCGAACGGCAGGCGGTCCGGACGCTGGGCACGGTAGCTGGCCTGGACGACGCAGCCGGATACGTCACCAGCGGCGGAACGGAGGCCAACATCCAGGCCGTCCGGATAGCCCGCAACCGGGCCGACACCGACGACCCGAACGTCGTCGCGCCGACGAGCGCCCACTTCAGCTTCACCAAGGCCGCCGACGTGCTGGGCGTCGAACTCCGGACGGCGCCGACGACGGACCACCGGGCCGACGTCGACGCCATGGCCGAACTGGTCGACGACGACACCGTCGCCGTCGTGGGCGTCGCCGGGTCGACGGAGTACGGCGCGGTAGACCCGATTCCCGCCATCGCGGACCTGGCCGAGGACGCCGGTGCGCTGTGCCACGTCGACGCCGCCTGGGGCGGCTTCTACCTGCCCTTTACCGACCACGACTGGCACTTCGGCCACGCCGCCGTCGACACGCTGACTATCGACCCGCACAAGGCCGGCCAGGCGGCCGTTCCCGCCGGAGGGCTGCTCGGCCGCACTCCCGAACTGTTCGACGAACTCGCCATCGACACCCCCTACCTGGAATCGACGGCCCAGGTGACGCTGACCGGCACGCGCTCCGGTGCCGGGGTGGCCAGCGCCGTCGCGGCGATGGACGCTCTCTGGCCGGAGGGGTATCGCAACGAGTACGAACGGGCCATGGACAACGCCTTCTGGCTGGCAGACGCCCTCGACGACCGGGGTCACGAAGTGGTGGGTCCCGAACTCCCGCTCGTCGCGGCCGACCTCTCGGTTCCGATGACGGGCGAACTTCGTGACATGGGCTGGCGGGTGTCGAAGACCGGTGCCGGCGAACTTCGCGTCGTCGTCATGCCCCACGTCAACCGGTCGATGCTCCGGTCGTTCGTGGCGGATCTGGACTGGTACTGAGGCGGATTCTGTCACCGAGTATTTCTAAAAGCTTACGTCACCTCGCTATCAAGCCGGAGACAGTGTCTCTGGTCGCGCCGCCGCTCCTGGAGGTCGCTGGCCCGCTTTCCCAGATTCATCTGTCGGGACTGGCCGCCGTGGAGGCCCTGAGTCACTGGGTCGGAAGCGCCGCCGCAGCGGTCACGCAGGTGACCGACGTCAGCGTCTTGAGTACCTCGTCGGGCGGTCACTGTGGGCCGGACGAGACGGACGCGCTCTCGACGGCGGTCTGTACGGCGACCGGCCCGGTCGGCCTGGGTATCATCGGACTCTACTCGTTTCTGATCGCGTTCCTTCTGCCACTACCCAGCGAAATCGTGCTCTGGGCGCCACTCTCCCTCGACATTCCGTCCTGGGCGACCCTGGGGCTAATCATGGTGGTCAGCGGCCTCGGCAAGGCGGCCGGCAGCGTCTTCGCGTTCCACATCGGCCAGGAGGCAAAGAGCTACGGGCCGCTCCTCCGGCGCGTCAAGGAGTCGCGGTTCGACATCCTCGAGTGGTCCGAGCGCCGGACCGTCCAGATTGCCAAGAAGTGGGGCTACCTGGGCCTCTCGCTGGCACTGATGGTCCCGTTCTTCCCGGACACGCTGTCCATCTACGCCTTCACTGTCCTCGAAGACGACTACGTGAAGTTCGCCCTGGCGACGTTCGCCGGCAGCATCGGTCGCCTCGTCGTGACGGTCGGCTTCATCGAAGGCGGGCTGGTCCTCCTCTGAGGCGACGGCCGTCTCACGGCGTGAGACGGAGGATGGTATTATAATCCGTCAGCGTACACACAGCCCACATGGCTCAGCAACGCGGCCGGCCGACGCTGTCGACACAGCTCGTCGTCGGTGCCCTGGTCGTCGTCATCGGTCTGGTCCTCCTGGTCCACACGACGGGGGTGTACGACACGCGGTTCCTGTTCGACTACATTCCGTCCCTGTTCGTCCTGCTGGGGCTGTACGCGATGATTCGCAGCGGCTTCCGGAACCTGTTCGGCCCGCTGCTGGTGGTGGCGGTCACCGCGGTCTGGCAGCTGACCACGCTGGGATACGTCGAGGGGAGCGAAGTGAAGCAACTCTGGCCGCTGTTCATCGTCTTCTTCGGCCTGTCGCTGGTGTTCAGTCACTTCCGGAGCAAGCCAGAGGGCGTCGCAGACTCGCACGTCTCGACGCTGACAGTGTTCGGCGGGACGGAGAAGCGCTCGACGTCGAAGCAGTTCACCGGCGCCGACCTCACGGCGCTGTTCGGCGGGACCGAACTCGACCTTCGTGACGCCGAGATCACCGAGCGGCCGGCCCACGTCAGCGCGATGGCCCTGTTCGGCGGGATCGACATTATCGTTCCCCGGGAGTGGAACGTCCAGATCGACGTGTTGCCTATTCTTGGCGGTGCTGCCGACGACCGGGCACGGCACGATGAGGAGCACGACGAGGTCGACCTGGTGGTGACCGGCTTTGCGGCCTTCGGCGGCATCAGCATCAGCGACTGAATCGAGCGATTTTTGACCTGCTGGGTGGAACGAACGGTCGAGATGGCAGTCCACCCTGGTATGCGCCCCATGCGTACTCTTGGTAGCGCCGGGTGGACCTTGCCTGGCTGCTTCGGTCGGTAACACGGCCTGGCAGTCCAGGACGGCGAATCCCGGTGTTCCTCGCGACGTACCGTTCGACAGAGTTCCCAGTACCATCCCATGCCAACCACGAACCAGCGGGCTTTTGGCCCGTATGATAGAATCGAACGCACATGAGCCACGACACGCTTCCGACGAACCACCCGGCCGTGGTCACCGTGGGCCTCCCCTACGCCAACGGGGATCTCCACGTCGGCCACCTCCGGGGGTACGTCGCCGGCGACCTGTACGCCAGGGCGCTCCGCCGCGTCGGCCAGCAGACCGCCTTCGTCTGCGGCTCGGACATGCACGGCACGCCCATCGCCGTCAACGCCGCCGAGGAGGGCGTCGAGCCAGAGGAGTTCGCCCTGGAGTACCACGAACAGTACGAGCGGACGTTCCCGAAGTACAACGTCGAGTTCGACAACTACGGCCACACCCACGACGAGACCAACACCGAACTCACCCGCTCGTTCGTCGAATCCTGGATCGACAACGACCACGTCTTCGAAAAGGAGATCCAGGTGGCCTACGACCCCCAGGCCGACCAGTGGCTGCCCGACCGCCTCGTCGAGGGGACTTGCCCCTACTGCGGGGAGCACGCCCGGGGCGACGAGTGCGACGAGGGCTGCCAGCGCCACCTCGAACCCGGCGAG
>CAZGAX010000148.1:0-8605 GCA_964523745.1 uncultured Halobacteriales archaeon
TCGGCGAGACGATGGACACCGGCGTCGGCAACGCCATCGACAAGTTCACCCGCCACGTCGGCTGGTCCCACCCCGGCGGGCCGAAGGTCGAGGAGGCAGCCAAAGACGGCGAGTACGTGAACCTGCCGTACGTCGTCAAGGGGATGGACTTCTCGTTCTCGGGCATCATGAGCGCCGCCAAGCAGGCCGTCGACGACGGCACCCCCGTCGAGGACGTCTGTCGCGGGCTGGAAGAGACAATCTTCGCCATGCTGACGGAGGTCTCGGAACGGGCGCTCTCGCTCACTGGCCGGGACGAACTCGTCCTCGGCGGTGGCGTCGGGCAGAACGACCGCCTTCGGGGGATGCTCGAAGAGATGTGCCAGCAACGCGGTGCCGAGTTCTTCGCTCCCGAGCCACGGTTCCTCCGGGACAACGCCGGGATGATCGCCGTCCTCGGCGCGAAGATGGCCCGCGCTGGCGACACCCTCGCCATCGAGGACTCGGACATCGACGCGGACTTCCGGCCCGACCAGGTGCCGGTCACCTGGCGCGACCCCGAGGAAGGCGACGGCGCGCCGGCCCATCCCCAGAGCGGCGAGAACACCGCCGTCCAGGGCGCCGAGGCGACCGTTTCCTTCGAGGGAGATAGCGTGGCGAAGGAGCGATCGCCCCGGAGCTACCGGCATCCCGACCTCGACGCCAGGCTTCGGAAAGAGCGAACGCGGAGCGAGGCCCGACTGACCAGCGAGGCTCGCCGAGAGGGGGTGCCGACGCCGATTTTGTGGGACGTCGACCCGACGGAGGGCCGGCTCGTGATGCAGAAAGTCGGCGAGCGCGACCTGGGAGAGTCGCTGATCGAGGAAAACGTCCGTGAGGTGGGCCGCCACCTCGCTACGATGCACAACGCCGGGTTCGTCCACGGCGACCCGACGACGCGGAACGTGAGAGTCGGGCGATTCGCCGAATCGCCGAACGAACGAGCGGTCGAAGACCGCGAGTACGATGGAGAGCGGATCTTCTGCATCGACTTCGGCCTGGGCTACTACTCGCAGGACCCCGAAGACCACGCGATGGATCTGCACGTCTTCGCCCAGAGTCTCGCGGGGACCGCTGACGACGCCGAGGCGCTCATGGCGGCTGCCGAGGAGGCCTATCTCGACGTGGGTGAGTCGACCGTCATCGAGCGTCTTCGCGAGATCGAGGGTCGAGGACGGTATCAGTAGGGAGTCTGGATTTCGACATCGGAGAGTCTTTTCAGAGTTGAAAGCCCCGAGACTCTCGACTCGGGGGACTCGCTCACGGGTCGCTTCGCTCCCCGTTCGCGGAAGTCGAGACGCTCCCGTCGGTCGCGTCTCGCACTCGCTGCGCTCCTCGGCCTTCGGCCTGCGGTGCTTGCGTCGTCCGCCTTCGTCGAGTGGGCGGCGGGCACCGCCCGCCGCCTTATAACGTGACGGCTCCGCCGTCACGCAGCTCGCCCCTTTCAGTCCCACCCGTGTCGGCAACTTGGACAAGCTACGTGGGTGGGACTGAAAGGGGCCGGTCGCTCGCCGTTGCCTGAGGAAGCAAGCACCGCAGCGTAGCGAGGAGCGCAGCGACTCAGCGACGGCGAGCGACCGGGGGCTTTCTGGCTGTTGGCAGTATTGTTGACGGAGGATCGCACATTTCGAACCACGACGTCTCCGTAGTTACGCAGAAGGTCTATAGGCAATCCGACAGCCAGCCTAGCCGAGATGGAGTACCTGGTGGTCCTCCGGTGGCTCCTCGCCGTCGCCGTCCTCACCGGCATCGGCGCCCCACTGTCCGCAGCCGTCTTCGGCCGCTTCCCGGGTCGGGGAGCCGCCTTCGCCCTCCCGGCAGCCCTCCTGCCGATAGCGGTGGGTACCTTCTGGGTCGGCCAGGTCACGTTCGGCATCCACACGGTTCTGTTCGCCGTGGCCGCCGCCGGCGGACTGAGCCTGTTTGTCCTCCGTCGGGGGCATCGGCCCGACTGGGGAGCCGTGCTGCAAGCGTTCGGCGTCTTCCTCCTGGGCTTTGGCTTCCTGCTTGCCTTCCGAGCGATGGACCCGGGCATCCAGTACCGGGGTGGTGAGCAGTTCCTCCACTTCGGGCTGGTCCAGGCGCTGGAGCGGGCGCCGAACCTCCCGCCGGAGGACTTCTGGTTCGCCGGCGAGCCGCTTCGATACTACTACGGCACCCAGCTCCAGGTCACGCTGCTGTCGATGCTCTCCGGGACGCCCCTCAGATTCGGGTTCAACCTGGGCGTCCCGACGTTCTACGGCGTTCTCTTCGTCGCCGCCTACGGACTGGCCGGAGCCGTCGCCGCGGCAAGCGGCCGATCGGCCCGCCTCGGCGGGGTGCTGGGCGCCTTCTTCGTCGCCGTCGGCGGCGCCACGACGACGGCCGTCCGCCTGTTCTTCGGCCTGCTTCCCACCGACGTGACGATGACCTGGGGCCGGCCGGTGTTCGAATTCGCCGCCGATAGGTACGGAATCTCCCTCGCCGAATTCGTCGCCCAGCAGAGTTCGCCCGAGACGTGGTCGTGGTGGTACACCCGCTACGTCGTCCCGGGCACTATCCAGGAGTTCCCGCTGTACACGTTCGTCAAGGCCGATCTGCACGGCCACTCGCTGTCGACGGGCTACGTCGTCGTGGCCGCCGCGCTGGCCTTCGCCTACTACCGGACGCCGGCCGAGGAGACCTGGCGTCGCCGGGCACTCCTGTTTGGAGGGCTGGGCCTCGTCGCCGGCGTCTTCGGGTTCATGAACACCTGGTCGCTGCCGACGGCGGTGGGCCTGGCCTGGCTGGCCGCGGCGGCAGCCGACGGACATCCCGCCTCACTCCTGCCGAGTGGTCTCGCCGAGCGACTTCGCGGCCCAACCGCCGAGGAGGGAGAGGACCTGGCCGACCGCCTCGTGAGCGAAGGCTGGCGACTGGTCCTCACGGCCGGCGTCGCCCTCCTCGTCGGCCTGGTCGGCGTCGTCGTCGCGTCCCCGTTCCTCGTCTTCGGCCACGTTCCCCAGAACGAGGGTATCGGCCTGTTCCCACCCCGGACTCGGCTGGCGCCGTTCCTCGTCATCTACGGCGGGGTTCTCGCACTACTGGCGACGTACCTCGCGGTGCAGGCTGCCGAAACGACCCACCTCGAACGGCGGCAGTTCGTCGTCGGAGCAGTCGCGGTCGGGGTTCTCGCACTGCTGACACTCGCCCTCGACGCCCAGGTGTTCGCCGTGGTGCTGCCACTGCTCGCCGTCGCCTGGTGGCTCGTCCGGACCGACAGGGCCGGGTTCGCGCCGGTCCTCGTCGTCGCCGGCGTCGGCCTGCTGCTGTCCTACGAGGTAGTGTTCGCGAAGGTGGCCGACTGGGAGACGGCACCCCGGTGGGAGACCGCCTACAAGGTCGCCGTCCAGGCCTGGACGCTGCTGGGGCTGGCCGCCGGCGCCGCCAGCGCAGTATTGCTCGGCGCGGCCCGCGACCGGGTCGCAGCCTGGCGGAATCGGGAGCCCGGCGGAGATGATTCGGGACGGGTTCGGGACCTGTGGTCGGTCACACCAGGCGTCGGCGCCGGAGCGCTGGTCGTGCTCGTCGTCCTTGCGAGCCTCCCCTTTGCGGCGCTGGTCACCGCGACGGAGGTGACCGACCCGCTGACCACGGAGGACGCAGACCCATCTCTCGACGCGCTCCGGGGCTACGAACGGAACCACGCCGACGAACTGGCCGCTGTACAGTGGCTGAGCAACCGGGACGGAACCTCCACCATCGTCGAGGCCTACGGCGCCCAGTACGAACGCCGGGGTCGAATCGCCGTGCTGACGGGGCTCCCGACTCTCATTGGCTGGCGGAGCCACGAGGCGAAGTTCCGTGGCGAGGCTGCCGTGGCCCGGCGGGTGGCTGCCGTCGATGCCATCTACGCAGGGTCCTGGGAGAGCGCGACGGCAGCACTCAGGCGGTACGACGTCGAATACGTGGTCGTCGGCGGGCCAGAGCGGGATGAGTACGACGGCCTCACGGAACGGTTCGCGGGCCGGACCGGCATCGAGACCGCGTTCAGCCAGGGAGAGGTGACCGTCTACGCCGTCGACCAGGCAGCACTGGCTGGCGGAGAGTCAGTCTCACGGACCGAGAGCCGGGGAAACCTTGAGGAGGGCCCCAGCCCAATCGGAGAGTATGGCTGACAAACCGGCATCTGGCGAACTCTTCGGCGTGCCGTACAACTTCGAGCGACCGAGCATGCGGCGGCTGCTCTCTTCCTACTGGCAGCCCGACGAGGGCATGCTCGTCGAGAAGCCCTTCGGCATCGGCTACACGCTGAATCTGGCGAACTGGCGCTCCTGGATCGTCCTGGCGGTCGCTGGTGCGCTCCTCTGGCAACAGCGCGGCAGCGAGAGCGACGCCGAGGAGTCCGAGGAGGCCGGCGAACCGGTCGAAGTCGTCGTGGACTGACGGCTACGAAGGGGTTGTTCTCGAGTCTCTCTTTCCGTTGCTGTAGCGTCCGGTACTGTAACAGCAGGAAAGCCCTCGGCCCGCTGGCGCTCTGTCTAGTCGCTGAGTGACCCCTATCCGAGCGAAGCGAGGATATGTCACTCAGCGACCGCCAGATAGCGAGACGCGAACGGAGTGAGCGTCTCGGACAGGCGAACGGCGACTGAAGGGAGCCGTGAGCCAGCGAGGTGAGGGCTTTCATTGTCGGTGCGGCGGCAGTTGCGGTGAAGAGTGTGGTAGATCAATCCCATAGCCAGCGTGGTGAGGGCGTTCGAGAAAGCTGTAGTCACAATGCTGGAAGAATCGACGCCTATTCGTCCCGCGAAACCCGACCGACGGGCATGAAATTCGTCACGACCAATCCCGGGAAGGTCAACGAGGCCCGGGAGTACCTCGACGCCCCCGTCGAGCAACTGGACTTCGACTACCCGGAGGTCCAGGCCGCCGACCTGGCGAGCGTCGCCGCGGACGGCGCCCGGGCGGCCTACCGCTACGCCGGCGAACCCGTCATCGTCGACGACTCCGGACTCACCATTTCTGCCCTCGAAGGATTTCCCGGACCGTACTCCTCCTACGTCGAGGGCACGCTGGGTATCGAGCGAGTCTGGCACCTCGCGGAGGCCGAGGAGGACCGCAGCGCCGCATTTCGAGCCGTGATCGCCTACTGCGACGGGGAGCCCTTCGAGGCCAGTCCGGAGCCCGTGGACACCGAGCGACGCGGCCAGGACCAGGCCGCCGACGACCGGGGCGCCGCGACGACCGACGACCAGGTCGCGGCGGGGGAGGACCTCCCCGTCAAGCTGTTCGAGGGCGTCGTCCCCGGGACGATCGTCGCACCACGGGGCGAGGGCGGCTTCGGCTTCGACCCCATCTTCGAGTACCAGGGGACGACGTTCGCGGAGATGGACACCGACGAGAAAAACGCCGTCTCGCATCGAGGCAGGGCGCTGGCGAAGTTCGCGGAGTGGCACGACGCCGCCGACCGGTAGAGACGCGGCCGACCGGTAGGAACGCCGTCGAGTACCGAGACAGTCTACTCTCGCGGGTCCCGGTCGGGGCCGGGATACTCCCCCTCGTGCGTCGCCATATAGAGGCTCTCGGGGTCGAAGAGCCTCGCAAAAGCGTCGGGCGGCCGGACGCTGACGGCCATCACCTCCTTGAGCCGAAGATTCCCCGTCGTACTCCCCAGCCGGTCGTCGAACGAGAGCAGGTGGGCAGCGTTGCCTTCGTAGGCTGAAGCCAGCGCGGGGTGGTCACCGGGCGTCTGGTCGACGCGAACTCGAGCGGACTCGATGCGGTCGCGCCAGTCACTGGCCAGGTCGGCGTCGGCCAGACTCGCGATGATGGCTTCCGCGTCGTCCAGCAGCGGGTCGCTGGCGACGAGTGTCAGCCAGGAGTGCGACCGGACGTGGTCGAGAGCGCGTCTGGCTGCGCCACCCACGAGCAGGTCGGCTGCGAGAACGTCGGCGTCGGCGACGACGCGAGTGGGGTCTGCCTCCGGACGGCCGGACTCGAAGGAGTCGGCCCCGCTGTGGTCGACCTCACCGTGGTCGTCCTCACCCATCGTCGTCACCCGTGCGGCGGTCCGCCAGGGCGTCCCGGACGGCATCGAGGGACACGTCGGCGGATTCGGCCCGGTCGAACAGGCTGGCCCAGGTCATACCTGGAGGAGGGAGCGGGCGGGGAAAAGTCCCTCGCGCCGGGCAGTCACACGTCCGTCTGACGCGGGTTTAAGGGGAGGCGGTGGCAGCAGTCTGATGGGCGCGCGGTACTGACGGCCTCAACTCCCATCCTCCCACGGCGCGCCCGGACACCTGAACCCACCCTCTCTCCCGAGGGTTTTTCACGCAGTCGCCGTATCGCCACGGAGCGCCTGCCGGACGTCGTCGAGGACGGCCGGATCGGCCATGATACCGACGCTGTCACCGGGTTCGATGGCAGTTCTGGGCAGCGGAATCGTCATCGGCTCGTCGGCCCTGCCGTGGGCGTAAATTCTGGCCTCTCCCGGCAGGTCGAGTTCGACGACGCGCCGTCCGACGACGGGCGCACCGTCGGGAATGCGGACGCTGGCGATCGAGAGGTGCTCGGTGAGGTCCGCGAGGACGTTGAAATCGCCACCGAGGAGTGCGGTCTTGGCGCCGGCGGCACCCAGCCGCTCGGGGTAGACGATCTCGTCGACGTCCTCGAGGTACTTCTCGTACATTTCCTCGGAGAAGTCCTCGTCCACTCGCAGTACCGTGCGACAGCCGTGGGCCTCCCCGACGACGCAGACCGAGAAGTTGGTGTTGACATCGCCCGTCAGCCCGGCGACGGCGTCCGCGTCGTCCAGACCGGCCCGTTCGAGGACCGACTCGTCTCCGCCGTCGCCCTCGATGACGGTAAAGCCCTCCTCCCTGGCGCGGTCTGCCTTGACTGCGTCGCGCTCGACGAGGACGACCTCGTGGCCCTCGGACTGGAGGATCCGGGCGACGCGCATGCCGACACGGCCGAAGCCGACGACGACGAATTTCATGGGTGTGTGGTATGCCACCAAGGGTAAAAACACTAGGCCCGGTGTCGGACGGATGCTGGGCGAACGTCGATCGAGGGCGAACGACGGTCAGCTCGTCGCCGTCGGCGTGGGCGATCCAGCGTCCCCAGTCGACGTTTCGTTCGTCTCCGTCTCGTTCTCGGCCTCATCCGCTTCACTCTCGCCCTCTGCCTCGTCTTCGGCTTTCTCGTCCTCGTCACCGTCGTCACCGACTTCCCGGATCTCCTGGTCAGGTCCGGACTCGCTGATCACCGGCTTCAGGATGTACTTCCCGCTCTTGCCGGCCTTGACGACCGAGACGTCGTAGACGAACGAGACCGTCTTGTTCGGCTCCAGCGTGAAGCCCTTGTTCAGGTGGAGTTTCTCGCTCGGGAGCTTCACGTTGACCTGCGTCCCGTCTTTGAGGATGCCCTCGACCGCACCGACGTGGAGGAAGACCTTGGTGTACTTGCCGGACGGGAGGTCGTATTCCTCGACGAGAGTGGCGTTTTCCCCTTTGAGCTCGGTGAGGTCGACGGTTCGTGAATCGACGTCTACCTGGATCTTGCTGCCGGACTCCCCGTCGCTCTCTCCGTCACCGCCGTCGGCTCCGTCGTCCCCGTCACCGCTGCCACCGTCATCTGCTCCCTCGCCGGCGTCCGACTCGTTCGTCTCGTTGGTGGCCGTGGCGTTTGTCGGCGTGGCAGTCGGTTCGGCCGTCTCGTTCGTCTCCGTCTCGTTGCCGTCGCCCGACTCGTCTTCCTCGTCACTCTCGCCGCCGTCCGCTCCATCGTCGGCCTTGTGGAACGTAATCCCGGTGATGGTCACGTTCAGGTGCCGGAAGTCGTCGATGGCCATCTGCTGGTCGCTGACGTAGAACCGGACGGTGCCGGTGTCGCCGTCGGACGTAGTCGAGCCGTCTCCGGCCCCGCCGTCAGTGCCGGGAGTCGTGCCGTCGCCAGACTGTCCGCCCGGCGAGGCGCCGGAACAGCCCGCCAGGACGACGAGCGCGGCAACCAGAACTACGAGTACGGTACGCTTCATAGGAGTAATCGAAGGTATTCGCAGGCATAACCCTGATGGCCGATTCGGGGTTGCCGTCCCGTGTTCGGCCGACGAATCCGGCCGCGGAGCGCCGACGAGAGCGACCGGCGGATCCGACACGCCTTTCGCCGTCCGTCTCGCAGGTGCCGACGATGCGAGTGACCTTCCTCGGGACGAGCGGGGCCGTCCCCACGACGGAGCGCAACCCCAGCGCCCTCCTGGTGGCCCGGGAAGGCGACCGGACCCTGTTCGACTGCGCCGAGGGCACCCAGCGCCAGATGATGCGCTACGGGACCGGGTTCGACGTCGAGCACGTCTGCCTCACCCACCTCCACGGCGACCACGTCCTTGGCCTCCCGGGACTCGTCCAGACCTGGGACTTCAACGACCGCGAGGACCCCCTGGCCATCCACGTCCCCAGCGGGACCCGCGCTGCCGTCGAGGACCTGGTGACCGTCACCGGCGAGCAACCCACGTATCCCGTTCGGATTCACCAGGTGTCGCCCGGCGACGTTGCCTTCGAAGGCGACGGGTACGAGGTCCGGGCCGTCGGCGTCGACCACCGGACCAACGCCGTCGGCTACGCCCTCG
>CAZGAX010000149.1:0-8564 GCA_964523745.1 uncultured Halobacteriales archaeon
GCTCGCCCGGTACGGCCGGATCCGGGACCGCACCGTCGAGCAACCCCGGACGTTCGACGTCGACACCGACCGAGCACGCGAGGTATTGGAATCAGCGGCCCGTCGTGACACCAACCGCCTCGGCGTCGAGGCGATGGACCTGCTCGACGCCTACGGAATCGAGACGCCGGCCGGCGCCGTCGTCGACTCGCCGGGCGAGGCGGCTGATGTGGCTGCGGACCTCGGCGAGGAAGTCGTCATGAAAGTCGTCAGCCCGGACATCCTCCACAAGTCCGACATCGGCGGCGTCGAGGTCGGCGTCGGCCAGGACGACGTTAGAGACACCTACGAGGACCTGCTGGCCAGGGCCCGGAACTACCAGCCCGACGCGACGATCCTCGGCGTCCAGGTACAGGAGATGCTCGACCTGGACGCGGGCGTAGAGACCATCGTCGGGTCGACGCGGGACCCGCAGTTCGGGCCCCTGGTCCTCTTCGGTCTCGGCGGCATCTTCGTCGAGATACTGGAGGACACCACGGAGCGGCTGGCGCCGGTGAGCGAGAGCGAGGCCCGGGAGATGGTCGACGGCATCGAGGCCTCGCCGCTGCTGTACGGCGCCCGGGGTCGAGACCCGGTGGCCGTCGACGGGCTGGTCGAGTTGATCCAGCGGCTCTCCCAGCTGGTGACCGACCTGCCTGCCATCACCGAACTGGACGTCAATCCCGCGCTGGTGACGCCCGAGGGCGCCACCGCCGTCGATCTGCGGCTCACGATCGACCAGGAGGAGCTATGAACACGATACTCGTCACCTCGACCGAAGAGGGCACAGGCAAGACGGCCATCGCCATCGCGCTGGCCAGACTGGCACAGCAGCGCGGCGCCTCGGTCGGATACATGAAGCCGAAGGGGACCCGCCTCCGGAGCGCCGTCGGCAAGACCCGCGACGAGGACCCGCTGCTGGCCAAAGAACTGCTCGGCATCGACGCCGAACTCCACGAGCTCGAACCCATCGTCTACACGCCGACGTTCGTCGAAGGGGCGCTACGCGGCCAGGAGACGCCCGACGAGCTACGAGACCGCATCAGCGAGGCCTTCAGTGACCTGAGCGCCGACCGCGACCTGATGGTCGTCGAGGGTGGCGGCGACCTCTACACGGGCGGCATCGTCGACCTGACGGACGCCGACGTCGCCGACCTGCTCGACGCAAACGTGGTGCTCGTCGCCCGCTACACCGAGCCCCGGGACGTCGACGACGTCCTGGCCGCCGCCGAGACGCTGGGAGACCATCTCGGTGGCGTGCTGTTCAACGCCGTCCCGGAGACGGCCATGGACGAACTCGTCGAAGACGTGATGCCGTACCTCGACGGCAAGGGTATCCCGGCGCTCGGTGCGGTCCCCCGCGACGTCTCTCTGGCCGGCGTCACCGTGGCGGAACTCGCCGACAGCCTCGGCGCCGAGGTGCTCGCCGGCGGTGACGGGACGGACGTCACTGTCGAACGGTTCGGCGTCGGTGCGATGAGCGCCGACGCTGCCCTGCAGCAGTTCCGCCGCCTGCGAAACGCCGTCGTCGTCACCGGCGGCGACCGGTCAGACGTCCAGGCCGCAGCACTCGAGACGTCCGGCGTGAAGTGTCTCGTCCTCACGGGTGGCTTCCGACCGCCGGGGACCGTCGTCGGGACGGCCGACCAGCGTGGTGTTCCGGTCCTCCTGGTCCAGTCTAACACCCGGACGACCGTCGACCGAATCGAGGACGTACTCCGGACCGGGCGGACACGAACTGAAGCGAGCGTCGACAGGATGACTGACCTCCTGACCGAAAGCGTCGACCTTGACGGCCTGCTCGGAGCGACCGACCAGTAGACGCGGTTTCAGACCGGAAATCGCCGTACCGCGTCGGTCCGGGCGATTATTACTACTCCTGATAGCAGCCCTCAGGCTTTTTACGTGGCAAGCCGAAGGTACATGTGGAGCCTCACGGCTCCGTAGTGTCACACGTGGGGGCACGAGCCCCTTCGTTTCGTTCCCCTTCGCCGCACTCGTCGGGGACGTTCCTCCCTTCCCACGGGGAAAACCCTCTCACGCGACGCGGACTGGGCAACCCGCGACTCGCTATCCGGGGACGACCCCGGCGGGACACGCGGCCCGAAGGGTTGACGGCACGACTTCCGGATTCTCGACGTCTATCGGCGGTACCGTCCAGACCGGCAGGTCCGTCATCTCACGAAGCACTCCGGGGTTCGTCTCCGCAGCCACGTCCTCACCCCGATACTCGTTGAGAAGGACGCCGTGGACCGGCACGTTCCGCCGTTCGAGGGCCTCGACCGTCAGTGCCGTGTGATTTAGCGTGCCGAGGCCCTCCCGGGCCACGACGAGCGTCGGCACTCCCAGGGCAGCGACGAGGTCGACGACTTCACGACCGTCTGCGAGGGGAACCCGCAGTCCGCCGATTCCCTCGACGATGCCCACCTCGGCGTCGGACAGGGCCGTCTCACAGCCCCGCCTGAGATCCTCGAAGGATAGCTCCGCGTCCGTCAAGTCGGCAGCGACCGCCGGAGCCAGCGGCGGTTCGAGCCGTCGCAGACACGTCGCTGCGTCCCCGTCGCCACAGGCGTTCGCCACGAACTCCGCGTCGTCGTCCGGCGGATAGCCGGTCTGGCAGGGCTTGACCGCCCTGGCGTCGACGCCCTCCTCGCGGAGCCAGCCGGTGAGTCCGGCGGTGACGACGGTCTTGCCGACGCCGGTGTCGGTGCCGACGACCGCAAAATCGGTTGCGTTCACAGCAACCCCACCTCCTCGCCGGCCTCCTCGAACGCTGCGAGACACGCCTCGACGTCTGCCTCGGTGTGGGTCGCCATCGGGGCCACCCGGATGCGACTCGTCCCGTCGGGAACCGTCGGGGGTCGAATCGCTGGCGCGACGATTCTCCGGTCCCGGAGGGCCCGGTCGAGCGCCAGGGCGTCGTCCCGGTCCCCGACGAGGACGGGGAGTATCTGCGTCTCGCCGAGAACGTCGTATCCCATGGACTGGAGACCGCTGCGAAGCGCTCCCACCGTGTCCCAGAGCGCCGCCGGCCTGTCGCCCTCCCGAGCGATGCGGAATGCCTCGCGCGCCGCACCGACGGCCGGCGGGGCCAGGCCGGTCGAGAAGACGAACGACCGGGCAGCGTTCAGAAGGTGCTCTACCAGCGCGTCGCTGCCGGCGACGTATCCGCCCTGGCTGCCCAGCGCCTTCGAGAGCGTCCCCATCTGCACGTCGACCCGGTCGGCCAGGCCATCGCGCTGGACCACGCCGCCACCGCCGCCGTAGAGTCCGGTCGCGTGGGCCTCGTCGACCATCAGCCAGGCGTCGTACTCGTCGGCTACGTCGCAGATGGCCGACAACGGCGCGACGTCGCCGTCCATGCTAAAGACCGAATCGGTGACGACCAGCCACCGCTCGTCGGGCCCCGCAGCGTCGTCAGCCGACCGGAGCTTTTCGCGTAGATCCGTCGCGTCGCAGTGGTCGTACACGACGGTTTCGGCGTCCGCGATCCGACAGCCGTCGACGATGCTGGCGTGGTTGAGTTCGTCGGAGAAGATGCGGTCGGGGTCGAGCGCTCCGATTGCGCCGACGTTTGCAGCGTACCCGGACGAAAACAGGAGCGAACGGGCCGTTCCTTTCGCGTCGGCGAGGTCCCGTTCCAGCGCCCGATGGAGGTGCGTATCGCCTGTGACGAGCCGACTCGCCCCGGCGCCGGTGCCGACCGTTCTGGCGGCCAGTTCCGCGGCTCGCTGCACCCTGGCGTCGTCGGCCAGCCCGAGGTAGTTGTTCGAGGCGAAGACGACAGACTGCTCGTCGAATTCGCTGGCACCACCCCGTGGATCGGCCGCAAATCGGGTCCGGGCCGTGACCGACTCGGCCGGCTGGAGGTCCCGCCGGAGGCCTGCTTGCTCGCGGTCTTCGAGCCGCGATTCGAGGTCGAATCCCCGGCCCATCAGAATCCGGGCATCAGGTCCGCCGGGCCGTAGACGCCGTAGTCACCGACCCGGTTGCGCCGAACGCCGGCCTTCAAGTAGCCAAGCGCCGGGCCGTTGACGTTGGCCTCCATGCTGGTGTCGTCGCCCAGCTGGAACGTGTTCGTCGCCGTCTCGCCGTCGAAGGTCCTGCCGGTCACGCTGACCGTCGTCGTGGTGGGTTTCTCGTCGGACCGGACGTCCAGGATTCCGCCGACCGAGACGTCCTCGGCGTCACAGATACCGGCCCGTTCCAGGAGCACGTCGTCGGCGTGTTCCATGTCGTGGAACTCCAGCGTTCCATCGTGCTCCTCGATGAGGGCCTCGATTTCCTCCTCGGACATGTCACGCGCCGTTTCGATGTCGTAGCCGTCGAGGTGGGCGATGTCTTCTCGTACCGTTCCCCTGTTGTCCTCGTAGCCGGACTTCAGGCCGACGCCCCACCAGATTTCGACCTCCTCTACCTCGACGAACGACTGTGCGGCGAGTGCGGCGGCGCCCGTCAGGAATCCGGGCGTCGCACCGGCGCCACAGACGAACGTGATGCCCGCCGCTTCGAGTGCCTCCTCGCGGTCGTCCAGCATGCCGATGACCCGGGACCGTTTCAGCACGTCGACGAGAACGCCCTCGTAGTCAGCCTCGGCGAATCGATCGGCGACGCGCGGGATGAAGTCGTGTTCGAGGTTCGGCAGGGCGACGAGGACAGCGTCGATGCGGTCACTCTCGTCGATGACGTCCTGGATGGGCGTTTCGGTGGGTTCCGCCTGGGCCGAGGCGACGACGCCAGCGCCGTCGCCCGACTGTTTGACGCCCGTCGAGGACGCCGCGCTCTCGGCAGCGGCACCTCCGTCGGCAGCGATGTCCGGGTCGGGGTCAGACCCGTCGTCGCCTTCCGGACCGCTGGCGATGTTCCCCTCCGTCGCTTCCAGGAGTTCCTCGACGTCGAGGCCGTCGTGGTCGATCGCGACGCCGTTGCGGTCACACGCCGCGACCGGCGTCAGGCCGTCCTTGTACTGTGAGACGTCGAGCGTTCGTCGGCCGATGCCGCCCGTTCCGAGTACTGCGAAGTTGATGTCGTCCATGTCTGTCGTCGTTCGGATGGTCGTCTGGTGTCAGTCGTCGATCGTCGCGTTGCTCGTCGCCGTCCCCGCTGCCGTTTCCAAGTCGGGGGTCGGCCCCTCACTGGCCCGCTCCTTTACGTCCTCGGGGTCGAACTCGTTCGCCTCCATGTTCGGCTCCATCCCTGCGCGTTCCATCACCTCGATGTCCTCGCCGGGGGACTGTCCCCCGGTCGTGAGGTAATCGCCGGTGAGGATGCCGTCGGCTCCCGCCTCGAAGGGCAGGTGCTGCTCGTCGGCGTCGAGGTTGACCTCTCTTCCGCCGGTGAGTCGCACACGGGCTTCGGGGTGGAGGAGCCGATAGACCGCGATGGTTCGGATGATCTCCTCCGTCGAGATAGCCGCCGACTCCCCGAGTTCGTCTCCCAGTGGCGTCCCGGCCACCGGATTGAGGATGTTGACCGGGAGCGACGAGACGCCAATGTCCTGTAGCGCCATCGCGGCGTCGACCCGGTCGGTGGGCGACTCGCCCATCCCCAGGATGACGCCGGCACACAGGTCCATGCCGACCTCCTTGGCGAGTTCGAGCGTCTTCACCCGGTCCTCGAAGGAGTGCGTTTCGACGATCTCCGGGAAGAACCGGGGCGAAGTCTCGATGTTGTGATTGTAGTGATTGATGCCTTCTTCGACGAGGATCTCCGCTTCCTCACGGGTGAGGATGCCCAGCGACGCGTCGACTTCGACGTCTGTCTCGTCGCGAACGAGCCGGATGGCACGGAGGACCTCCTGCCACTCCTCGGGCCGATGTTCCTTCGAGACGCCTTTCTCGGCAACCACGATGCCAAAGCGCTGGGCGCCGTCGCGTTCGGCCCGTTTGGCTGCCTGCAGTATCTCCTCCGGGTCGAGAAAGCCATACGTCTCGATACCGGTGTCGAAGTGGACCGACTGCGCACAGAAGCCACAGTCTTCGGCGCAGTCGCCGGCCTTCGCGTTGACGATCGAACAGGCATCGACCGTGTCGTCGCCGAACGTGGCCCGGACGTAATCGGCCGCCGGCGCCAGGTCCTCGACCGGCTGGGCGATCAACGCCAGGCCGTCCCGCCGGTCCAGCGATTCGCCGTCGAGTACCCGCTCGACTGCCTCGTCTACCGTTCGGTTCCCTGTCTCGTAAACCACACTAAATTGGTGAGTTGACGAGAAGATAAATGGCGGGGGTCGGAGTTTCGGCAGTCGTCGAAACTCACCGCTCCCAGTAGAACCACGGCGCGAGGAGCATGTAGGCAACTGCTGCCACCAGCAGTAGCCTCGGCAGCAGGCGGTTGGCCAGCGTCGGTCGCACGATCGCACCCATCTGGACGACGCCCATCGCCAGCGCGTCCCTGGCGGCGAGTTTCGGATAGGGGACGGGTGCTACCATCAGCACCGAGAGGGCGACCGTGGCGGCGAGGACGATGGGTACGCTGGTGGGACTGGCGAGGTAGCCGGCCGCGAGAATCGAAGCGGCGAGCGTGTTCTGGATTCCCGGCCTGTCCGCATCACCCTCCACGAAGACCGTGTAGAGGCCGGTTCGGACGAGCGAAAACACCACGAAGAGGGCGGGGATGCCGACGGCCAGGACGTACCGTAGCGGGTCGTCCGCGAGGGGCGCCCAGGCCTCGTGGGCGACGGCGAACACGAAGAGGGCGGGAGCCGTTCCGAACGAGACGATGTCGGCCATCGAGTCGAGATACGGGCCGACTTCCGTGCCGCCACGGGTCCGGGCGATGATGCCGTCGAGGCCGTCGGCGACGGCAGCGAGGAGGATGAGCCGGGCGACGAGGGACGGGTCGCCGGTGACGACGGCCGTCATCGCGACGACGCCGAGCGTGGCGTTGAGCAGCGTCATCACGTCGGCCAGGCCGAGCCTCGCCCGAACCCTGAGTGACATACCAGCGAGGAGAAAGCGGTCCCACATGAAGGGCGTGGAAACGCTCCGAGGGGTGGTCCGGAAGACATTTACCCGCACCGGCGGTGTCTCCGGCCGAACCACGCCGTGGGATTCCGGATGGAACACGTTCTCGCCCTCCAGTGTTCGGACTGTGGCCATCGGTACGATCTCGGGGAGTGTCTCCATCGGTGTCCCCGCCACGAAAACGGGTCCGGCGCCCTCGACGTCGTCTACGACTTCGACCGGCTGTCCGCCGACCTCGAACTGCCGGGCCCTCCAGCCGACTCCGTCTGGCGATACCGGGACTTCCTCCCCCTCGACCGGTCTCCGGACCCGGTAACCCTGGGTGAGGGTGGTACGGCACTCGTCGACGCCGACCGACTCGGACAGGCCCTCGACGTGGACCTCTCGCTCAAACTCGAGTGTACCAATCCGTCCGGGTCGACGAAGGATCGGGCCAGCAGCGTTCTTGCAACCTTCGCTCGGTCTTCGGCCCACCAGGGAATCGTCTGCGCGTCGACGGGAAACGCCGCAGCATCGATCGCAACCTACGCTGCCAGGGCGGGCCTGGACTGTCTGGTGTTCGTTCCGGATTCCACCCCCGAGGCCAAGGCGACCCAGCCGTCGTTGACGGGTGCAGACGTCGTTGCCGTCGAAGGCAGTTACGACGACGCTTGCTCGCTGTCGGGTACCGTTGCCGAGCGTGACGACTGGCTGGACCGAAGTGCCGGAACGTCGCCGTACGTGAAGGCCGGAAACCGAACGCTGGGATACGAACTCGCCGAACAGGCACCGGAGGCGGACTGGGTCGTCGTTCCCGTGGGCAACGGCGGAACGCTCGCCGGCGTCTGGGAGGGCCTGTCACAGTTCGAACGGTGTGGCCTTCTCGAATCGCCGCCTCGACTGCTGGGTGTCCAGGCCGCCGGGACCGATCCGGTCGTTGCTGCCTACGAAGGCATCCGTGGGGAACGCGACGCCGGGACGTGTGCAGATAGCATCGACGTTCCCCGGCCGAGTGAAGCGGAAGCCGCGCTCACCGCGCTCGACGAAAGCGATGGTGCAGCCGTCAGCGTCTCTGACGACGCCATTCTCGCCGCGCAGCGTCGACTCGGGGTCGCCGAGGGAGTCTTTGCCGAACCGGCGAGTGCGGCGACCGTGGCGGGACTGGAAGCAGCTCTGGACGCTGGCGCCGTCGACCCTGGTGAGTCCGTCGTCCTCGTCGTCACCGGGACGGGCCTGAAGGACACGAAGTCGGCGAGCCGAGTGGCCCCTGACCGGACCCAGGTCCCGCCGGACGTGGACCCGACTGCGCTCGAAAGCCGGCTCGATATCGGCCTGTAATCACTCCGAGTCGGGGAGTCGGTGTGGGACGTACAGCCTCGCTGCCGTGACGGCCGTGCCGACGAGCAAGAGGAGTAACTGCCAGCCGGCCCTGACGATCGGGAAGATTCGGTCGGGCGAACGCCTGGACGGCTGTGGGGCCGGGTCGACGCCCGTCGTGACGGTCACGTCCTCGGTCGTGCCGAGTTCGGTCGGGGCCGGGATGGGCCCGCCTTCGCCCCACGAGAGGAACGTCTGGACGATGCCGCGCTTCGAGGACAGTTCCAG
>CAZGAX010000150.1:0-8430 GCA_964523745.1 uncultured Halobacteriales archaeon
GACTCCCCCACCATCCCCCAATTTCGTACCGGGCTGTCGCAGAGTGACACATGCACGTCATCGTCACGATACAACATCCGGCCCACGTCCACTTCTACCGTAACGCCATCGCCGACCTCGAAGCGAGAGGCCACGAGGTCACCGTCTTCGCGCGCGAGAAAGACCTCGTCACAGACCTGCTCGGGGCCTACGGCATCGAACACACAGTACTCGCCGGCGAGGCCAGGTCGAGAGTCGGGCTACTGGGCGTCCAGTTGGCCTACGAGGTACGGTTGCTCCGGGCAGTGCGACGTCTCGACCCCGACGTCCTGACGGCCGTCGGCGGCGTCGCGGTGGCCCACGTCGCGGCGCTGACCGACGCCCGGAGCGTCGTCTTCATCGACAACGAAGACGTCACGTCGAACTACCTCACCGTGCCGGTGGCCGACGTCGTCTGTACGCCCAGGCGGTTCGCCGGCGACCTCGGCAGCGGCCACCGGCGGTACGACGGCTACCACGAACTGGCCTACCTGCACCCCAACCGGTTCGAACCGGACCCCGGCGTGTTGCGAGCCTACGGCGTCGACCCCGACAACACGTACAGCGTCGTCCGGTTCGTCGGCTGGGGCGCCCACCACGACGTCGGCCAGTCCGGACTGTCGACGACGGCCAAGCGCGACCTGCTCGACATCCTCGAACGCCACGGCGACGTCTACGTCACCGCCGAGGGCGAACTCCCACCCGAGTTCGAGGACTACCGGCTCCCGGTCGCCCCCGACGAGGTGCATCACCTCCTCTGGGGGGCCAACTGTTACGTCGGAGACTCCCAGACGATGGCCACCGAAGCGGCGCTGCTGGGAACGCCGGCGGTCAGGTCGAACTCCTTCGCCGGAGCGGGAGACATGTCGAACTTCGTCGAACTCGAAGCCCGGTACGGGCTGGTCATCTCGACGGAGGACGAGACCGAAGCCCTGGAAACCGTCTCGCGGATACTGGGACACGACGACAGCGGCGACGTCTGGGAGCGACGACGGGAGGCGCTGCTGGCCGACAAGATAGACGTCACGTCGTTCCTCGTCGACACCCTCCTGGCGGCGGCAGACCGGCCACCGGCGGCCAAAGACACCGTCACCACCCCGCGGACTGCCAGTGCCACGGGGAGGGGCGACCGGTGAACGTCCTGACGGTCGTCGGCGCCCGTCCCCAGTTCGTCAAGGCCTTCCCGGTCTCGCGGGCGCTCCGGACCGACCACGACGAGTACCTGGTCCACACCGGCCAGCACTACGACGTCGGCCTCTCGGACGTGTTCTTCGAGGAACTGGGCCTGCCGGAACCCGACGTGCACCTGGGCATCGGGTCGGACACCCACGGTCGTCAGACCGGCGAAATGCTCGCCCGACTCGACGAGGTCGTCGAGCGCGAGGAACCAGACGCCGTCCTCACGTACGGCGACACGAACTCCACGCTGGCGGCTGCCCTCGCGGCGGCCAAGCGCGACACGCTCCTGGCACACGCCGAGGCCGGTCTCCGGAGTTTCGAGCGGTCGATGCCCGAGGAAGTCAACCGCGTGCTCACCGACCACGCCTCGGACCTGCTGTTTGCGCCGACGGAGGCTGCCGTCGAACGGCTTGCCCTCGAAGGAATCTCCGACGGCGTCCACCGGACGGGTGACGTGATGTACGACGCACTGCTCTGGGCCCGGGACCGCGCCGACCCGGGCGAACTACTCGACGACCTCGGGCTGGAACCTGGAGAGTTCGTCCTCGCAACCGTACACCGTCCGCGCAACGCCGACGACCCCGAGCGATTGACGGCAATCCTGGACGCGCTGCGGACCGCCCCCTACCCGGTCGTACTCCCGGTCCACCCTCGGACGAAGCGCAGTTTCGAGGAGTTCGGCGTGGACTTCCAGGCCGACCACGGACTGCACGCCATCGATCCAGTCGGCTACCTGGATTTCGTCGGATTGCTGGACGCCGCCGACAGGATCGTCACCGACTCGGGCGGCGTCCAGAAAGAGGCGTTTCTGCTGAACACGCCGTGTCTCACCCTGCGCGAGGAGACGGAGTGGCGCGAAACCGTCGACACCGGCTGGAACGTGCTGGTCGGCGCCGACGCCGAGGCCATCGCCGCAGGCCTCCACCGGCAGTTCGACCCGGTGACCGACGCCGAACCGTACGGTGACGGAAACGCCGCCGACCGGATCGCCGCGCTGCTCGCGGAGGGTCCCGAAGCCGCGAGGTGACCCCTGTCGAAGCCACCAGGTGACCCCGGTCGAAACCACGAGGCGACTCCGGTCGAATCAACAAGGTGCCGCAGACGGGGGCTACTCCGGAAAGCCAGGCATTACAATACGCTATTCAGGGGACGATCCATCCACGCTTGGACCGCGAGACCGGACCACGCCGGCGAACCCTGACACTCGGTGCGCTGGCTATCGGCTTCCTGGCTCACGTCGGGGCGGTCGTGGCTGCCACGCGCGCCCCGGTCAGTGAGTACGACCTGTCGGTGTACAGCGCAGCACCCCCGGAAACCCTGGTCGGCCTGGGTCTGGCCCTGGCTATCGCCGCGCTGGTCGGTCTCTGGACCGACGACAGGCACCTGCGATACCTGGCGTACCTGCTTGGTACCGTCGCCATCCTGTCGTTCGTGTTGCTCCCGGTGGTGCTCGGCTACCACTTCTTCGGTCGCGGTGACGCGCTGACTCACCTCGGCTGGGTTCGGGACATCCGGGACGGTATCATGCAGCCTATCCAGCTGCTCTATCCGGCGGTCCACGTGATGGCGCTGGTCCTGGACGACGTTCTTGGCGTCGGCGTCCCGCGAGCACTCCTGCTGGCGACCTACACCTTTGCCGCCGTCTTCCTGGTATTCCTGCCCCTTACCATCTGGACGCTGACCCGCCACCGAGTGGCTGCGGCCGTCGCCCCCCTGACGGCGTTCCTGTTCCTCCCCGTCAACAACATCGGGGCGCACATGGTAACTCACCCGCTGACGCTGACGGTGTTTTTCCTCCCGCTGGTTCTCTTTCTCCTGGTCCGGTACGTGACCCACGGCGACCGGGTCGGACGCTTCGACGGTCCGGGCTACGGCCTCGCCCTGGGTCTCGTGCTCCTGACCATCGTCGTACTCCACCCACAGGGGGCGCTCGACCTGCTGTTGATGCTCGCGACCATCGGGTTCGTGCAGTTTCTCGTCCGGTGGCGCCGGCCGGACGGCTTCGTCGCCAGGGCGCACCAGCCGGTGTACCTTCCCACGGTCGTCCTCGCCCTGGCGTTTCTCCTCTGGGTGCCCTGGCACCAGCGGGTCGTCAACGCGGCGTCGGGCCTGGTCTACGGCCTGCTCCGGGGCTCCGGCGGCAGCGAAGCGGCGGCGAAAGCCGGTTCGCTCCAGGCCCTCGGCGGTTCGATTCCCGAACTGTTTCTCAAGCTGTTCCTTCCGAGCGTGTTGATGGGGCTGCTCGCGTTCTCGCTCGTCGTCGGCCTCCTCCTGGGCTGGCTGGACGAGCGGTACCGGGACCGCAACGCCATCGTCGGCTACCTCGCGGCGACGGTCGTCCCACTGGTCGGCATGTTCGGCCTCTTTTTCGTCGCGAGTTTCACCTCCCAGCACTACCGCCACGCCGCGGTCGCGATGGTCCCCATCTCGATTCTCGGTGCTATCGCCCTCTCCGACGGCCTCCCCGAGATGCTTCCGAGCCCGTCGCGACAGACCGTCAAAACGCTCGCGACCGTCGCGTTCCTCGTCTTGCTGCCGTTATCGCTCGCCACGGTGTACGCCTCGCCGTACATCTACCAGGGCAGTGGCCACGTCCCCGCCTCGGAACTCGGCGGGTACGAGTCGACCCTGGAACACCGGAGCGAGGACGTCGGCTTCGTCGGTATCCGGGTCGGGCCGCGACGCCAGGCAGAAGCCGTCGTCGGGACGCAAGGCATCCGTCAGTCCGGTTTGCCGGGGCTCCGCGAGGGCGTCCCGCCGGCGGTCTTCCGGACGAACCTCACCACTCACTACAACGAATCGGTCTACCTCCCGGTGACGGCGTACAACAGGAAGACCGAGACGGGCCTCTACGACGGGCTCCGCTATCCTC
The DNA here is from genome assembly GCA_964523745.1 of uncultured Halobacteriales archaeon. Classification (GTDB taxonomy): domain Archaea; phylum Halobacteriota; class Halobacteria; order Halobacteriales; family Haloarculaceae; genus CAZGAX01. Next base: position 4,070 of record CAZGAX010000150.1, read on the forward strand.
AGTCGGGGTTCGACCGGCTCGAAACCGACCGGCAGGTCCAGCGTATCGGCACGACCGGGCAGTACACGCTGTACCTGGTCACTCCGACGAACGCGTCAGAAGGTGCTGACTCCCGGACGGCGAACGGTTCGACGGACGGCGGTGCGGAGGCCCAGACGAACGTCAACACGCCCACCCCGAGTCCGACGCCATCCCCCACGGCGACAGCACCAGCGGCCCCCGGACCGACTGCCACGCCGACGGCCACGGAGAGGGAATCACCGACGGCCCCAGTGACGACCGCACCGGCGACCACGGAGACGGCCTCGCCGACGGCCACGGCGACAGCTTCTCCGACCGCAACGGTGGCGGTCCCGTCGACCGTGACGGCCACCGCCGAATCCGTCCCGGGACCGCCTGCCGAGGTCCCGGGACCGCCGGTCGACGTACCTGGCCCACCGGCGGACGTTCGAGGAGCGGGGCCGCCCAGCGGTGCAGCCGCACTCGAGAGTACGCAACCAGGCGGTGGCGAGCAGCCCGAACCCGCCACGGCGGACGGTGAGACTGAGGTTGCGCAGTTACCCGGTGAAGGGCCAGGAGACGACGGAGACGGGGACGGCGAGGAGTAACAGACGGGCCCGCCGCCCCGTCACTGCACTGCCTGGCTCGTGGTCGACGACTCCCCGGCGACGAGGCGGGCGACGTCCCTGGCGTCCCCGGACATCTCGGGGACGTTCTTGAGGAGTACCGTCTCGCTGGGGAACAGTTGCTCACCGACGACGAGGCCGTAGTCGCGGGCCGTCGACCCGGTGACGGTCAGGTACGCGCCGACGCCGGCCTCGGCGATTGCCCCCTCCTCGACGTCGCCGTCGGGATAGACGAACTCGATGCCTTCGAGGGTCCCGGTCCCCAGCGTCGCCTCGACCAGGCGTTCGTACCGGGGCGAGATGCAAAAGGGGCCCTCGTAGTCGGTGACGAACGAGCGGTCGAGGTCGTCACCGTCGAGGACGTCGGGGCTGGCGAGCAGCGTGTGGTGGACGACGTCGCCGAGGCCACCGACGACGCGCACGTCGGTGTCCAGCGGGTCGATGCGCTCGTTGACGGCGTCGAGGTCGGCCAGCGGTTCGTCCCGGAGTTCGACGACCTCTTCGAGGACGAGGTCGGCGCTGTCGAAGCCGAGCGCGAACTCGTGTTTGCGGAGGGCCCGGAACGGCTCCTCGCGCCCGACGAGCTGGACCTCGGTGCCGTCGAGGGGCAGGGTCAGGCTGTCGAAGACGATGCGGCGGGGCAGGCCGTCCCGCTCGTCGCGAAGCAACGTGTACTCCGGGCGGTTTGGGTCCGTGAGGTCACTGTAGGTCGCGAGTCGGTCGTACAGCGGCGCGCCGGGGGTCTGGTCACCCTTGGCGACGGCCTTCTCGTAGCGGAGCGTCGAGACGACTTCGTCGGCGACGGCGGCGACGTCCCTGGGCGCGTGGGTCGCCAGGCCGTCGAGGACGGCTTCGAGGGGCCGGCCTTTGCGCGGGACGGCCACCCGGACCTGAGTCATTGCCCGTGAAAACCGGGGCCGCAAACAAAACGAGTCCGGTTTCTCTCCGCCAGCGACCGGTATCCGCTGCCCGTCGTTATCCGCCGAAGGTCTCCTTGATCTGGTCCTGCCAGGTCTGGAGGTCTTCGAGTTCCTGTTCGATGTCCTCGACGCGCTCGAGGACGTCCTCGTCGGACACCTTGTCTTCGAGGTCCGCGACCTCGTCCTGGATGTCCGAGACGGTGCCTTCCAGTTCGTCGATCTCCTGGCTCACCTCTGTGACGTCTTCGGACATCGACCCGACCTCCTGGCTGACCGACGCGAGTTCTTCGCTGTTGTCGGACAGTTCGGATTCGACCTCGGAAACGTCGGATTGCATCGACTCCAGGTTCGACTCGATGGCGTCGAGGTCGGACTCGAAGTCGTCGATCATCTGCTGGGCCGTCCCGTTGTCGTCGAGGAACTCCTCGAGCGCGTCGGTGTAGGCCTTGAGGTCCGCGACGTCGGTCTGGAGGCGCTGGATCCGCGCCTGGACGCTACCCCCCTGCTGGCCGGCAATCTCGAAGGCGCGGCGCAGGAGCTTCACATCGTCGGCGGAGACGTTCTGCTGGCGAATCTCCGCCGCGAGAGTTGCCACGAGGCTGCCGTCGACGGAGACCTCGGCGTCGGCGACGTCCGCGCTGTCGCCCTCACTGGCAGCGGCATCCCCGTCGCCCGAGGTCTCGCTCTGGCCGGCGCTCGCGTTCGGGTCGTTCGGGTCCTTCAGGTCGAGCGTCTCTATCTCGTCGTCCTCGTCTTCGAGACCGGGGACGCTGTCGCTCTCGCCGGAGATGACGTCCCGAACGACTTCGTCGTCGCTCTCGGGGACGACGTCGCCCTGCTCGGCCTCGGGGAGGGGCGGGTCGACCTCGTCGATGTCGGGCGTCGTGAGGAACTGCTCGACGTCGTCGGTGCCCGTCGCCCGGATGCCGTAGACGGTCGTGTAGTCCGAGTTGGCGTCCAGGTCGCGTTCGAAGGCGATCTGGTCCTCGTCGATGGTCCAGTATTCGCTGCCGTACTCGGGATGGAAACCCAGGTCCTCGACCGCGACCCCGTCCGGCACCTCGTCGACGATCCTGACCGACACGTCTTCGTCCCGGTCGGAGGAGAACTCGAAGGCGATGGCGGGAACGGGGAACTCGTCTTCTTCGAACCGCTTGGTGAGGGTTATCCCGTCCGAGCCAACCGTCACCTCCTCGTATGCTTGTGAGTCACTCATGTGTGTCCATGTGGGTTGTTCGTTGGTAAAAAGCTTAGCACACGAAGTGTATTCGCCTCAGTAAACGACTTCTGTCGTCGTTTAGATTCTGCCTTGGAATGATCTGCGTACCACATGTTCGTTCGTCGGTAATAAACCTACTTAGTGTAGTTTCATAAAAATGATCCGCCGGTTTCGCGCGCTGATTCCGGGCCGACGGACGTCGGACTGGCCGGATCGGCGCGAGTCAGACGTCGATCCGGTCGCCTATCTCGACGACGTCGACGCGGCGCGGGTATTCGAAACTCCGGGTATGGTGGTGGAGGGCAGTCGGGTCAGCAGTGAGGCCGCGCCACATGTCCCAGTGAGTCGGGACCAGTCGGTCGAGTTGCAGCGCGTTCGCCGCCTCGACGACCTGGTTCTCGTCGTTGTACCACTTCGTTCGCTTTGGCTGGCGCGTCTCCCTGTCGAGGATCATCCCGACCGACCCGAAGGCGAGTGCACCGACGTCGAGGTCGTAGCGCTTCCCCACCGACTCGAACTCGCCGGGGCGAGCGTCGCCGCCGTGGAAGAACGTTCCCGACTCGTGTTCGAAGACGTAGGAGACGGGGTGTTCCGCGTCGGGGTCGTTCGCCGGTTCGACGTGGATAGTGAGGTCTTTCACCTCGATGGAGTCGCCCTCGGCAACAGTACGTATCTGGTCGCCGGTGCAGTCCCACTCGGACGTCCAGTTCTCGTCCTCGGTGACCGCGACGCTGGCGTCGGGCCCGTAGAAGGTCGCGTCCGTGCTTTCGAGGATCGGAGCCTGGCTGGGTCCGTGGACGTGGTCGGTGTGCTCGTGGGTCGCGAGGACGGCGTCCGCAGAGACGACGTCCGTCGGGTCGAACGGCACGGGGATCGACCGGACGGTTCGCGGCGGGTCGCCCGTCCCGAGGTACGGGTCGATGAAGACGGTAGCGTAGGCGCTGCTCTTGACGATGAAGCCGTTACAGCCGAGATACCAGATGGCGAGGCCGTCCGGGTCGCAGTCGGCGACGGCGTGGGGCAGCCAGTCGCCCCAGTCGCTGTGGACCATATGCCATGGCCCGGCCGCCGGACTCAAGACGCTTGCTGTCCGCCGCGACGATTACTGTCCAGCGAGCGGGCGCCGTTTAGTCGTGACAGCAGCCGCCGGCCTTCTCGCCGAAGTCGACGGCCAGGGGCTCGCTGACGCGTTCGTTCAGCGCCTGGAGGCGCAGTTCGAGGTCGTTCTGGGCCTGGAGGTACTCGGACATGACCGGCAGGTCGTGCAGGTCCTCCTGGGCCTGCTGGAGCTGCCGAAGGTCCTCCTGGGACGCCTGGCCCATCTGCCGGGCGGTGACGTACTCCTCGCGGATCTGCTCGAACGCCCGGATCTGCTCCTGGGCCTCCTCGTCGGCCTCGACGGCCTCCTTCGCTTCGAGGAACGCCTGGTACTCGGGGAGGTCGGCGATCGCTTCGCCGAGTTCGGTCGCCAGCGTCTCGACCGACCGGCCGTCCTCGGCGGTCGCGTCAGTCTCGATGCTCATCGGTAGCGACTAGCCGGTCGCGGCCTAAAGGCCTGCCGATGGCGGCCGTGTGCCAGCGCGTGCCGTCGGTACA
>CAZGAX010000151.1:0-8337 GCA_964523745.1 uncultured Halobacteriales archaeon
TGATGACGAGAGACGCCACCGGCGTCTCTCGAACCACGGCGGAGCCGCGACGCGGGCCTCGCCCTTTCAGTCCTCCAGGTCCGCACCGCGACCGCCCCGCGCCACCGTCCTCCCCAGCCGATTGCGGTGCTCGGCTCACTTCGTTCGCCTGCGCTCCTCATCCCTCGCGCGCTGACTGTCTCGGCCAGCCTCGCTATCGCTCGGCGGCCTCGACAGCGCGCGCCACGTCGTTTCCCTGGCAGGAGCGCCACGTGATTTCTTCGGATGGCGTATCACGTAGTTTGGCCGACAAGCTCGAACGTCCCGAATCCAGCAGTAAGCGGGGCTTACCCCGTCGAAAGGGGCGCAAAAGGACGCAGGGCTCTATACCGCTGAATGGGAAGTACGGCCGTGGACTACAGACCGTTGGAGGAGTACGGCGTCATCGGCAACCTCGAGACCGTGGCACTCGTGAGTCGGGAGGGCTCCATCGACTGGTGTTGCTTCCCCCACCTCGAATCGGCCAGCGTCTTCGGACGCCTGCTCGACGCCGAAGTAGGTGGGTCGTTCGTCGTCTGTCCCTCCCACGACTTCGAGGCGACGCAGCACTACGTGGGGCGGACGAACGTCCTCCAGACCCAGTTCGAGACGACCGCCGGGGAAGCGACGCTGACGGACTTCATGCCGGTGGTCCGCGAGGACGAGCCGCTGATGCCCTACGAGGTCATCTACCGCCGCGTCGAGTGCCACGACGGCCCCGTCGACCTGGAGGTGGGGTTCAAACCCCGCTTCGACTACGGTCGGCAGCGTCCGACCATCGAGGAGACCGAGTCGGGGGTCGTGGCCTGGACCGATGACGAGTCGCTGTCGCTGACCAGCGGCGTTCCGTTCCGCGCCATTGGCGCCGACGCGGTCGCGACGACCACCCTCGAAGCGGATGACGTCCGGTGGTTCGTCGCCGCCCACGACCACGTCAAACTGTACGACCCCGACCACTTCGAGACCGTGCTGGAGTCGACCATCGACTCGTGGCACGACTGGGTCCACGACTGTCGTGCGGTGGCTCCCTGTCCGGTCGACGGGCCCTGGCACTCGCTGTCGGTCCGGTCCGAACTCGTCCTGAAGCTGCTCATCCACCGTGGCACCGGCGCCATCGCCGCCGCGCCGACGACGTCGCTCCCGGAGGAGGTCGGCGGCGTGCGAAACTGGGACTACCGGTTCAACTGGATACGCGACGCCGCCTTCACCGTCCAGGCGCTGTACAAGCTGGGCCACGTCGACGAGGCGAAGCGGTTCTTCCGGTGGATTCTCGGCCTGTGTGCCCACGACCCGGCGGAGATACAGCCGCTGTACGGCCTCCACGGCGAGACCGACTTGACCGAGACAACGCTCGACCACCTGTCGGGCTACCGCTACTCGGCCCCGGTCCGGGTCGGCAACGCCGCGGCGGCCCAGCGCCAGCTCGATGTCTACGGCGAACTCGTCCTGGGAATCTACGAGACGGCCCTTTACGGCGAGTACATCACCGAAGCCGAGTGGCAGACCATCTCCCGAATCGTCGACTACGTCTGTGAGGTGTGGGAGGAACCCGACTCCGGCATCTGGGAGGTCCGCTCGGAACCACGCCACTTCACCTACTCGAAGGTGATGTGCTGGGCGGCGCTGGATCGGGCCATCGACATCGCCGAGGAGACGGCCTTCGACGGGCCGCTCGACCGCTGGAGAGACGAACGAGATGCCATCCGCGAGGCGGTACTGGACGAGGGGTACGACGAGGACCGGGGGACGTTCGTCCGGTCCTTTGGCACCAGAAACCTCGACGCGACGAGTCTACTCATCCCCATCGTCGGCTTTCTCCCCTTCGACGACGAGCGGGTCGCCAGCACCATCCAGACCGTCTGTGACGACCTGACGACCGACGACGGGCTGGTCTACCGGTACTTCGGGGACGACGGCCTCCCCGGGCGAGAGGGGGCGTTCATCCTCTGCTCGTTCTGGCTGGTCGACGCGCTGGCGCTGTCCGGCTGTCTCGAGGAGGCTCGCGTCCTGTTCGAACGACTGCGGGAGTTCGTCAGCCCGCTCGGCCTCCTCGCCGAGGAGGTAAATCCGGTGACGGGCGAACAGCTGGGGAACTACCCGCAGGCCTACAGCCACCTCGGCCTGCTCAACAGCGCTATCTACATCAACCGGATGGAGCGCCGGACCCGGCGCGGTCCCGAGCCGATGGGCTGTGACCTGACCCAGCAATTCCTTCCGGAAGCCGAGCGCCCGTCGCTCGACCTCAAAGAACCGGAGCCCACGCCTGCCGCCGAGTGACCGGCTACGGTTCTCCCAGCGTCTCCGTCGCGTTGTCCCGGGGCCGGTAGTCGAGTTCGGTCGCTGCCTCGGTCAGCGAGAGGAAGCGTTCGTCGTTGCGCGAGGTAATGTGGACGGTCACCGGCGATTCCGCGAGGTCGGCCTCGACTGCCCGGCCGATGGCGTGCCGGCAGTCACGGGGGCTCAGCCAGATGGCCCGGGCGAACCGGGCCCGACTCGCCGTGTCCTCCTGGAGTTCCCGGAGGTCTGCCTCGTCCAGGAGCCAGCCGATGCGAAGGTTCACCACGTCGAGGCCGTGCCGGGCGGCAAAATACGCCCCGAGAGCCTCGCCGGCTACCTTCGACACGCCGTAGGGCGAATCCGGGTTCGGCGGGTCGTCCGGGTGGACGGCCTCGACGCCGTCGGCAACGAGCGATTCGGGTTCCTCGGGGTCGGCGGCGTTGTAGAGGCCCACGGCGTGGTTCGAACTGGCGAAGACGACTCGGTCGAGGTCGTTGGCCACCGCCGCCTCGTAGGCATTGTACACTCCCTCGACGTTCGGTTCACGGATGGCGTCCCAGTCGGCGTTCGGCGAAGGGTTTGCGGCCAGGTGGACGAGCACGTCGATGCCGTCGAGAGCGCTTCGGAACGCCTCGCGGTCGGTGATTTCGAGGACGTCGCTGTCCACGTCGGGTTGCTCGCGGTGGGTGAGCGGTCGGAGGTCGTGGCCCGCCAGGGCGTCGAGCGCCTCGCCCCCGACGTTGCCGGCCGCGCCGGTGATCGCGATTCGTACCATTCCGGTCGGGATACGGGGGCCGCAGGTGTGTGTCTTGTTTTGCGAACGCTGCACGTCGGCGGGGAACGCTTTTCAGGCGACGCAGTGTCGGTTGCGGTATGCGTATCGTTCACGAACCGGCAGGCGAGGCGAACCCGACGGGGGACTCGCGGGTGCTCGCCGACCACGTCGAGGTGGCCGACTCGCTGCCCAGTCAGTTCATGGGCTTGCGCTTCCGGGACGGCCTTCCTGCAGACCACGCGCTGGTAATCGAGGCGCCGGACTCGCCACTTCCCCTGACCGGGAGTCCGTCGCGGGCCACCGTCGACATGATCGGCGTCGGCTTTCCCATCGACGTGCTCTGGCTGGCCGAACGCGAGGTGACCCAGACCAAACGCCTCCGACCCTGGATTGGGATGGGCATCGCGCCGGCCGACACCATCGTCGAGTTGCCGGCAGGAACGACCGAGGACGTGGCCGTGGGAGATGTCGTCCGCGTCGAAGACGGCGACTGACGGCGTCGTGGCACGGCAGGCGAGTAAGGGTGGCTGAATTTGCCGTCATGGGGCAAGTTTATGTTCGTCCACTTCTCCAGGGTTACTCGAAGGGTACAATGACCCGTGATCGATTTATTCGGGGGCCACCCCGACACAACCCAACTCTCTGACGTTCGCGACGTACAGTTTCTCGACACGACGCTCCGCGACGGTGAACAAGCCCCGGGTGTATCGCTCTCGCCCGACGAGAAGGCTCACATCGCCCGGAAGCTCGACGCCGCCGCGATCGACGTGATCGAGGCGGGCAGCGCCTGCACCGGGCCCGGCGAGCGCGAGACGATCAGCCGCGTGGCCGAACTCGACCTCGACGCGACGGTGACGAGCTTCTGTCGCGGCATCCGGAACGATATCGACCTCGCGCTCGATTGCGGCGTCGACGGCATCAACCTCGTCGTCCCGGCCAGCGACAAGCACGTGACCGACAAGGTCGGCACCTCGCGCGAGGACAACGTCGAGACCACGGCCGACCTCGTCGAGTACGCAAAGGACCACGGCCTCTGGGTCGAGGTCATCGGCGAGGACGGCTCCCGCGCTGACCTGGACTACCTCGAAGATCTGATGGCCGCGTCACTCGAGGCTGGTGCCGACCGGGTGTGCTACGCCGACACCGTCGGCCACGCGACGCCGGACCGCACCCTGGAAGTCGTCTCGACCCTCGCAGAACTGGGGCCGGTCAGCACCCACACCCACGACGACCTGGGCCTGGCAGTAACCAACGCCCTGGTCTCGATAGCCGCCGGCGCAGACCTCGTCCACGGGACCATCAACGGCATCGGCGAGCGCGCCGGCAACGTCGCCCTGGAGGAAGTCGCCATCGCGCTGGACCACGGCTACGGCGTCGAGACGATGAACTTAGAGGAGGTGTACGACCTCGCGAGCACCATCGCGAACTTCACCGGCATCCCACTGGCCCCGAACAAGGCTGTCGTGGGCCAGAACGCCTTCACCCACGAGAGCGGCATCCACACCGACGGGACGCTGAAGGACGACGCGATGTACGAGCCCTACCCGCCGGAGAAGGTGGGCCGGGAGCGTCGCCTCGCGCTGGGCAAACACGCCGGCCGCGCCGGCGTCGAGGCTGCACTCAGCGAACACAATCTCGACGTGGACGACGACCAGGTGACGGAAATCGTCCAGCGCATCAAGGAGATCGGCGACCGTGGCAAGCGCGTCACCGACGCCGACCTCCTCACTATCGCGGAGGACGTGCAGGGCCAGGAGCGCGACCGGCGGGTCGAACTGCTCGACCTCACGGCGATCAGCGGCGTCCAGCCCCCGACGGCCAGCGTCCGGCTCTCGGTCGAGGGCGAGGAGCGCGAAAACGCTGCGACGGGCTCCGGCCCGGTCGATGCGGCGATGAACGCCGCCGAGGAGGCCCTCAGCCACGAGGCCGACGCTTCCCTGGAATCGTACCACGTCGACGCGATTACCGGCGGGACCGACGCCGTGGTGACCGTCGAGGTTGAGATGTCCCGTGGCGACGACCACGTGGCCGTCTCCGCCAGCGATTCGGACATCACTCGTGCCTCCGTGTCGGCGATGGTCGACGCGATGGATAGGTTAGTAGCCAACGACCCCGACGCGGTCGTGGCCGACGACTAAAATCTACGATTTCGGCCACCTTTCGTGGCCACTCGGTGACAGACCCACCACTGTCGGGTGGCCGACCGTGACTGAGTGCAGGTGAGTGCAGGTGTCGCGCTGCAACGGCTTACGTCGCCGCCTGCCCTATAGGGTACCGAGCGCTCGCTCCACCGGCGGGTGGCACGTAGCTTCTGGTGGCCGTCGAGCGCTCAGGTGATACCAATGGCCACGACAACTGCGGAGGAAAACGAGCGCCTCGCCCGGCGCGTTCCGGAGGAGATCGCCACCGAGGGCCGGACCGACCTCGTCGAGGAGGTCTACGCAGAGGACGCGGTCGAACACCTGCCGTTCGACGAGTCGGTCGGCCGCGACGCCGTCAGCGAGGGCCTGGATCAGTTCCTCTCCGCCTTCGACGACTTCGAGGCCGAGGTGGAGGACGCCGTCGCCGACGAGGAGACGGTGGCGATGCGGGTGACGCTCCGTGGTACCCACGAGGGCGAGTTCATGGGCATCGAGCCCACCGGGAAGTCCTTCGAGATACCGAACATGGTGTTTACCCGGGTCGAAGACGGGAAGATTGCCGAGCGCTGGGTCCTGCCGGACCTGTTGAGTCTGCTGCAGCAGCTGGGCGTCGACGAAGTTCCCCAGCGGCCACAGTGAGGCGACGTTCAGCCTCCATTTTTCGGTGGGAACGCAGAGTCACTTGCCGTCACTCGGCTCTCCATCGTCGACTTCGTCACTTCGTGCCTCTCTGGGACTCGTCCCGATGGAGTTCCCCAGTTCTACCTCCGGGGATAGCGTCTCGCCGTGAATCAGGTTGGGGAGCACGATGCGGACGGCCTGGACCATCACGATGAACAGCATCGGGAGGAGAAACAGGCCGTACCACCCGAACAGGATCGGTCCGAGAAGGTAGCCGAACATCATCAGCACCGTCGAGAGCTGGTGGCCGGTAATGTACGGCTGGAGGAACGTCTGCGGGAGGAAGTCGAGGACGAGAAAGTACGCCACGAAAACGACGCCCACGAACACCAGCGAGGTACCCCGGGTCGTCGCGGCCTGGAGGCCGAGGTAGGCCACCACCGGCAGGTAGACGATTTTGCCGACGACGAGCGGGATGAGACTGGCGACGCCGGTCAGAAAGCCCAGGACGAGCACCAGGGGCACGCTCACCCCGGGTGGTGCGAAGACGTTCGTCGCCCAGTACGCGACGGTTGCGATGGCAGCCATCGCGAGGACGAACAGGAAGTTGCCGAAACAGAGCGATTCGAAGTCCGCGTCGACCGCCGTGGCGTATGCATAGGCCGTCGTGTCTCTCCCGCCGACGAGTTCTCGGAAGCCCCGGGAGAGTGTGTCGTCGTTGGACAGGAGGAAGGCGGTGAGGGTGATAGCCAGCGCGAGAACCAGCTGCACGGCGACGATGGTGGCGGTCACAGACCTGGCGGCCGTTAGCGCACGAAACAGGCGGCGGGGTCGGGTGACGAACCGGCTCGGGTTCTCCAGCAGCGACCGTATCGTCTCGCGCTGTTGTCTGGACAGCTCCTCGAACAGTCCCTGGTAGGGAAAACCCGGGCCGCCGAGCGCTTGCTGGGCCTGCTGGACGAGCCGGAACCCGGCGTAGCCGAGGACGAGCAGCAGCGGAATCAGGACGAGCAGGACCGTCAGCCAGGCAGCGATGCCGTCCGAATCTACGACGTCCGTGAGTCGGTCGTGGATCGGCCGGGTCGCGTAGTAGCCGAAGACGCCGAGGACGAGGATGCCGGCGAAGGCGTAGGCGATACCGGCGGCAACGGCGACCAAGCCGATGACGAACAGCCACCAGCCGAGGCGGGCCCGGTTCCGGAGCCCGTCGGGCGAAGCCTCACTCATCGCCTCGGCGTACGGGAATTAGGCGGGAAAGGGTTTTGACAGTTAGACTCCAGACCGGGTTACTCGTACTTGTAGTCCGAGCCGGAGGAACTCTCGTCTTCCTCGGCTTCGAAGGCGTCCGGCGGTCGGCCGGCCTCGTCGACCACCGAGTCCGAGACGATGATCGGACAGTCCACGCGGAGGGCCAGGGCGATGCCGTCGGAGGGGCGGGCGTCGAAGACGGCGTCCTTGCGCTCGCCGCCGGCGTACTGTTCGGCGTCGATCTTCGCGTAGAACGTCCCGTCCGAGAGGTCGTCTATCCGCACTCGGTCGATGGCCGCGCCGAACTCCGCGACCATCTCGACGAACAGGTCGTGAGTCAGTGGCCGCTCGAAGGGCTCTCCTTCCAGGGCGAGTTGCATCGACTGGGCCTGGTCGGAGCTGATGAATATCGGGATGAGTTCGTCGCGGGCGCTGAGCAGGACGACGGGCGCGCCGGGTCCCTCCTCGCTGACGCCGACGCCGACCCCCTCGACGGTAGCCTCGTGCTCCATGCCACGAGGTACGGGAGCGAGGTATGAAAAGACTGTGCGCGCTGTCCCAGTTCGGACCCCGAGGGATCCCTGGCTGGCGCGCGCCAGCTACCGCCGGGCGCTTCGACCCCGATCGTCGGTCCTGCCGGGCGGTCGAAAGCTGCTTCGTCGGTTTTGGTAGCTCTAACCGAATCAAATCGGGTTAAATCGGACCAAATCGGACGGAAGCGGGGCTGAGCGCTTGCCCCCTTCAAGTCCCTCGGAGTCACAGCATCGGTTGCAGTATGACGCTGACAAAGGCTGCTGGCGTGCTGCTGGCACTGCTGGTGGTCGCCACCGGGGCGACCGCCGCGCTGCCCGGTCACGCCCCGATGGATGCACCGGCCGAACAGGCGAACGGGAACGACCACGCTGCGGACGACGGCCACGCTGCAGATGCCCACGATGCCGGGAACGGGTCCGACGCCGAAGGTGAGACACCACAGCCCGTCCCTGACCGGGGTCCTCACGTTGACAAACGCGGGCCACCGACCGACTTGCCCTCGCAGGTCCCCGACTTCGTCGGACAGATTCACGACCTGATCCGCCAGCACCTCGACGGTGACCTCGATGGGACCCTCGGTGACCTGATCAGCGACGTGACGCCGGACGACGCCGAGGACGACGGAGACAGCACTGACGAGGACGCCCAGAACACCACCGCTACCCCCACCCCGACCCCTGCCCAGAACGCCACGGCGTGAGGTCACCGGTCTCCTGCCCGCTG
>CAZGAX010000152.1:0-8278 GCA_964523745.1 uncultured Halobacteriales archaeon
ATCACCATCGCCTCGGCCTGGTCGTGCGTGACGTACAGCGACGTAACGTCCAGGTCCTCCAGCAGCGCGCCGATCTCCCGCTGGAGGCGCTGCTTGAGTTTGGCGTCAAGGCCGGTCATGGGCTCGTCGAGCAACAGGACGCGGGGCTCGATGGCCAGCGCCCTGGCCAGGCCGACGCGCTGCTGCTGACCGCCGGAAAGCGTCGTCGGGTCCCGGTCGGCCAGGTCACCGATGCCCAGCGTCTCGAGCAGTTCCGTGGCCCGCCGTTCCCGCTCGTCTCTCGGAACCGACCGCATCTTCAGGCCGAACTCGACGTTGCCCCGGACGGTCATGTTGTCGAACAGTGCGTATGACTGGAAGACCAGGCCGACGTTGCGTCGTTCGGGCGGAACGTGGGTGACGTCCTCGCCGTCGAAGCGCACCGTCCCGGACGTCGGCGTCTCGAAGCCCGCGACTGTCCGGAGCGTCGTGGTCTTGCCACACCCGGAGGGCCCGACGATACCTAGCGTTTCGCCGTCGTCGATCTCGAGGCTGACGTCGTCGACGGCGGTCGTCTCCGCGAACGTCTTCGTGAGTGATTCGATGGATACGTTCGACACGTTAGTCCTCCAGTCCGCTGAGGGCGAATCCTCTCGACCCCACCAGCTGCAACAGCGCGGTGACGCCGGCGATGAGCAGGAAGAACACCGAGACGGCGGCCGCCTGGGTGAGGAACGTGCTGTTCGAGATGTGGGCCTGCAGGAACAGGGCGAGCGGCTGGCTCCCCTTGGGGTCGACGACGTACGAGAAGTTGAACTCCGCCGCCGCGAGCGTCCAGCAGATGATCGACCCGGCGACGATCCCGGTCTTCGCGTTCGGCACGATGACCGTCAGGAAGGTGCGCGTCCAGGACGCGCCGAGCGACCGGGCGCTCTCTTCGATCTGCTGGAGTGGCATCGATTCGAAGCTCGACTGGACGGCCATCACCATGAACGGGACTTTCAGCAGCGAGTAGCCCACAATCAGGCCGAAGTTGGTCGCCGATAGTTCAGGGTACGCCTGCAGGAAGGCGATTCCGAGGATGATGCCCGGCGCCAGCGGCAGGATGGCGAACGTGTTCAGCCAGTCCTTGCCGTAGAAGTCGTATCGAGCGACGACGTAGGCGATCGGGATGCCGACAACGAGGTTGATGGCCACGCCGCCGAGTGCGAGCAGCGCGCTCCGGAACACGGGACTCTGGAGCGGCTGGCGGATTTGCAGTGACCGCTGGGCGGCGTCCTCGACCTGCCCGCCCAGCCCGAGGACGTACTCCCAGTGTTCGAACGTGACGAACCCCGAGGGGAGCGTCCCGGTCCACTCCCGGGCGAACGAACTGACGAACGTCACCAGAACGGGCAACAGGAGGACGACCAGGGTCAGAACCAGGACGCCTGTCACGACCTGGCGCCCGACGACCGCAGAGAGCGGCCGAGTCCCCTCCTCGAACGGTTCCGACGCGTCCCCGCTCATATCCCCACCTCGGCGCTGGTGTAGCGCAGGCCGACGAACGTGAACGAGACGACGGCGACGAACCAGATGATCCCCATCGCGCCGGCGTGCTGGATCTCGTAGCCGTTTGCCAGCAGGCGGTTGATCTTGAACGTCCACACGTTGAGCGCGCTGATGACCACCAGCGTCCCGAAGATGGCGAGTGCGGTCCGGAACGTGAGGACGAACGCGCCGATGACGCCGGGTTTGATCTGGGGCAGCGTGACGTACCGGAAGGTCTGCCACGGCGAGGCGCCGAGCGCCCGGGCGGCCTCCTCGGCGTCGGCGTTGACCTCGGCGTACGTCCCCTGTAGTAACAACAGGGCTCTCGGAACCATCGAGTATAGGTAGGCGACGAACAGGCCGCCGATGGTCGTCGCCAGCGCGACGTCGGTCGCGTCGGCACCCAGCATGACCGCGACGAAGTTCGTCACGAGGCCGGTGTTGCCCAGGAGGACGATGATCATGAACGCGGCCACGATTCCCGGGAGGCTGATCGGGAACGCAAGCAGCGTCACTATCGCGTTCTTCGCCGGCAGGTCGTACTTCTCCAGGGCGTGGGCGACGGGTATCGCGATGCCGACGCTCGCGACGGTGGTCGCCAGCCCGAACAGGAGCGTGTTCCGAGCGACTTCGCCGTAGATGCCGTACGTGGTCCCTCGGAGGCCGAGCGCGTCCAGAATCGGTCCGGCTCCCCAGTCACGGAGGCCGCCGATCGCGTAGGACAGCATCGACTCGCCGATGGCTCGCCAGGCAGCGAACCCGAATCCCTCCGGAACGAACTGCGCCTCGGAGACGCTCATCCGAAGCAACTGGAACAGCGGGTAGAGTCCACCGACGACGGCGAGGGTGACGAAGGGCAGGGAAAGCGCCACGATGCGGGCCCTGGTACGGCCCCGCTCGGTCGCCGGTAGCGCCCGCTGCAGACCGACTCGTACCCGCTCGCCGGCCGACGACCTTACTGTCGGCGCGACGCCGCTCGTATCCTCTCGAGCCATCTGCCTACAGGTTCGCCTGCTTGTTGATCTCGCCGATGATGCTCTCCTGTTTCTCGACGAGGGTCGGGTAGTCGACCTGGAACTCGGTCTCGCCGTAGACCTTCTGAGACGGGAATTCCTCGGGCATTTCGAGTTCCGGCGCCCGGATGGGCCGGACGTAGGCGTCGAGGAACTGCTTCTGGCCCTCTTTCGAAAGGACGTAGTCCATGAACAGCTTCACGGCGCCCGGGTTGGGAGCGTTCTTGACCATGCCGTAGCCGTACGGCTGATTGAACGCGCCCTTGGTGCCGTCATTCCCTTTCAGCAGGGCGACGCCGACCTTCTCCTCGCCGATGTCTTCGTTGTTGTACTTCAGATTCAGCCCGGAGTAGTCGTAGCGGATGAAGGTAGCGTACTCTCCTTTCGTGAACTGGGCGAGGAAGTTGTCGGTGAACTCCGCGCCGCCGTCTTTGATCTGCTCGTAGTAGTCGATGACCGGCTGGAGGTCGTCCAGCGAGCCGCCACGGGCGTTGTTGACCGAAAGCGCACTCGCAAGTCCGACGGCGGCCGTCGGCGTCTGGAGCGCGAGGTCTTTCATGATGTCGGGGTGGAGCAAGTCCTCCCAGGTCTCCGGGGCGTCCAGGCCCCGCTTCTCGTAGATGTCCTTGCGGTAGGTGACCGCCGTCGTCATCCGGCGCGTCGCCGTCATGATGCCGTCGTCGGTCTTGAGTTTCTCGGGCACTTTGTCCCAGTTTGCGGGCTTGTAGTCGGTCAGCAGACCGTCCTGCATCGCCAGGATGCCGTAGGTGTAGCCGCCGTTGTACGCCGAGTGGTCGGGGTTCCGGGCGTGAGACCGGAGGTGTTTCAGCGCCTCGCCCGAGGAGCGGTCGTCGTCGTTCAACGAGACGCCGTACCGGTTCTCGAACGACTCCATGATGGCCGGCCAGTTCGACCAGCCCGACTGGACCGCGTAGACGTACAGCTTCTCCGGAAAGTTCGACGCCTGGACCGTCGTCTGGTAGTCGCCGTAGCCGACGTCGTACGTCTTGCCGGAACTCCCACCGTCACCGTCCCCGGTAGTTCCGCCGTCGCTCGGGGTCGTGTCGCCGCCGTCGCTTCCGTTGCCGCCATCTCCGCCACCCGTACAGCCGGCGAGTCCGAGGGTCAGTGCAGCGCCTGTACCGTGCAGAATTTTCCGCCGAGAGGGCGTCATGCAGTCTGACGCGCCAGCGACGCTCCATTAACCGTTTATAATACCCCTACCGGACGGTACCGATACGTCCGTAGCCGTACGGCGTCGACGGATCCCTCGAACCGGATACTGAGTGGCAAATAGGTGTCCGTACCCGGAACGGAAACGTAGCAAGAACTCACCGGCCGAGTATCGCAACCACTGCCCGGGCGAGCGACTCGAAGTCGGCCTCCTCGGGAACGACGTCGACGTCGACGCCTGCGGCTTCGGCCGTCTTCCGCGTCGGATGACCTATCGCCCCGACGACGGCGTCGCTCAGGCCGGCGACCGCCGCATCACGCTCTCCGCGCTCGTCTGCCACGCCGAGAAAGTGCTCGACGGTGAGCGAGGAGGTGAACAGGGCAGCGTCGAGATCGCCGGAGACGGCGGCGTCCACGGAACTGCCGGCACCCTCGGGACGAACCAGCCGGTAGAGGACCGTCTCGTGAACGTACGCCCCGGCAGCTTCGAGACCGTCGAGCAGGACGGTCGAGCCGTGGTCGCTGCGGGCTACCTCGACGCGGGCGCCGTCGACGCTGCCTTCGAGGGCATCGACGAGGCCGCTCGAGGAGAACTCCTCGGGGACGAGGTCGACCGCGTAACCGGCTTCTTCGAGTGCTTCGGCGGTGCTCTCACCGATTGCACAGACGGTCGCGTCGCCCGGCTCCCAGTTCCCCTCGAAGGCAAGTTCTGCGCCGGTCTTGCTCGTCAGGACGACGAAGTCGGCGTCGGCACGGGGGACGGCGCCCGTCGGCTCGACCGCCAGCATCGGGTCTGCCAGCGGATCGACGCCCAGGTCTTCGAGGAGGCCGACGGCACGCGCCAGTCGGTCGTCGTCCGGGCGGAACACGGCTACTGTCGGGGTATCGTCGCTCATCGGTCGTCGGCTCCCCTGGCCCTGTCTCGGCCGCGCCGCATCAGCGCTTCGACCTGTTCGCGGGTGCCGGCGACGTCGCCGATGACGGTGATGGCCGGCGGTTCGATGCCGACCGCGTCACGGGCGTCGACGATGGTCGCGAGCGTCCCGGCCGCGACCTGCTGGCCGTCCCAGGTAGCCCGCTCGACCATCGCGACGGGCGTCTCGGGGTCCATCCCCGCCTCGACGAGTGCCTCGGTGTACTCGGGCAGCCTGGTGACGCCCATCAGGACGACGATCGTCCCCCCGGCGTCGGCCAGCGCTTCCCAGTCGACTGCCGATTGTTCCTTCGTAGGATCTTCGTGGCCCGTGACGACAGTGATCGACGAGGCGTGGTCGCGGTGAGTAAGTGGAACGCCGGCCACCTCCGGGCCGGCGATGGCCGACGTGATGCCGGGCACCACCTCGAACGGAACGTCGTTGGCGGCGAGGTGGGCCATTTCCTCGCCGCCGCGACCGAAGACGGTGGGGTCGCCGCCCTTGAGCCGGACGACTATTTTGCCTTCGTGGGCAAGATCCACCATCCGGTCGTTGATCTCGGACTGGGGCGTGACGTCGCCGTGGGCCCGCTTGCCGACGTCTTCCCGGCGCTCCTCGGGGATGTCACCGAGGATGTCGGGGCCGGGGAGCTTGTCGTGGAGGACGACGTCGGCCGATTCGAGGAGGCGCTTTGCCTTCAGGGTCAGCAGTTCGGGGTCGCCGGGGCCGCTGCCGACGAGGTAGACCATCCCCGTGGCGAGGTCGTCGTCCGTTTCGGTCGCGTCGTCGGCCTCGGCAGCGTCTCCGTCGCCCGTCATCCGTCTCGCTTCGCCTCGTCCGGTTCTTCGCGCCGGGCTCGTTCGATCAGGTCCGAGGCCCCCTGTTCGGCCAGGTCGGCCGCGAACTCCGCGGCGGCCTCGGCGTGGGATTCGACCGGAAGCTCTCTCGTCGCCCGGACCTCCTCGGTGCCGTCCCGGGAGAGCACCCGGACGATGGTGGTGACGACGGCGCCCTGGAGCCGGGCGTAGATGCCGACCGGGGCGACACAGCCCCCGCCGAGTTCACCGAGGATGGTGCGTTCGACGGTCGTCTCGACCCGCGTCGGCGGGTGGTCGATGGCGTCGTAGATCAGTTCACCCACCTCGTCGTCGCGGGCCGTGATTGCCAGCGCACCCTGGCCGGGCGCCGGGACGAATTCGGTGGGGGCGAGCGATTCGTGTGGGACGTGGTGGAGCAGGCCGATGCGTTCCAGGCCCGCCGCCGCGAGGACGATGGCGTCGTACTCGGTGTCGACGTCGCGTTCGAGAGCCCGGCGTTCGACCTCGGCGAGGCCGTCGAACCACTCCTCGACGGACCGGTCGAACTCGCTCTCCTCGTCGCCATCCTCATCTTCGGCTTCCGCAGCGTCCAGTCTGGCCTCGTGTTCTGCCTGCAGGCTCGGCGCCAGGAGCTTCTCGACCCGGGTGTCGACGTTGCCCCGAAGCGGTGCGATTTCGAGGTCGGGTCGGGCCTCGAGGAGCTGGGCCCCCCGGCGGAGACTGGACGTGCCGACAGTCGCGCCCTGGGGCAGGTCCCCGAGGGTGTCGCCTTCGGGTGTCAGGAGGACGTCGCCAGGGGTGGCGCGTTCGGGGACGCCGGCGACGACGAGGTCCTCCATCGCCTCGGTGGGGACGTCCTTCATCGAGTGGACCGCAGCGTCCACGTCGCCGTCGAGGATCTTCTCGTCGAGCGACCGGACGAACGCGCCGGTGGTGCCCAGGCGGTGGATCAGCTCGTCCCGGACCTGGTCGCCCCGGGTTTCGACCTCGACGAGTTCGACGTCCACCCGGCGGCTCTCGACGGCTTGCTTGACGCTTGCGGCCTGGCGGAGCGCCAGGTCCGAGGACCGGGTAGCGAGTCGAATCGTCGTCCCACGGCTACTCATTGACAGACTCTCGGCGGGCCGGAGTGAAAAGCACACCACTTCGCGTCGGCACCGGTGATCCGGTCTGGCGTGGAAACGTAGCGAGGTGCCCCGTCAGCCGAGCAGGTACCGGAGCACGGGGTACCGCTCGACGACGGCGGTGGATTCGAGGTACCTGTCCAATCCGAGGATACGGCCGGCACCGAAGGCGCCGAGGCCGAACAGCAGGACCGCGTAGACGACGTGGTCGTCGACGACCCAGCCGTGGGCGACGGGCAGGCCCTGGGCGAGACCGCCGGTGAGGCTGGCCGCCCAGAAGAACAGCATCATGACGGCACCCCAGAAGGCGTTCCAGCGAACGAATGCCCCGAGGACGAGGCCCAGGCCGGTGAGCGTCAGGCCCCACATCACCAGCTGGTCGACGACGGGGTTGCCGGCCATCGCGCTCCAGGTCCCCATCAGGGGGTTACCCTCGGGGATGGCGTGGGCCAGGAAGCCGGCGGCCGTCCAGTCGTTGGCCGGGTCGGCGTCGAGATAGGTCACGAGCTTGGTCAGCCCGCCCTGGAACAGGGTCCAGCCCATCACGACCCGCAGCGTCACCAGCGCGTAGCCGACCCAGTGCTCGGAGTAATCGAAGCGCGTTTCCCGACCGAACAGTTCGGCCTCCATCGTCCGCGTGTTCGTGGACATGTTCGTTCACCTCTACACTTGGAGATTCGCTGAGAGACCCCATGAAGGGCACACCAGGTTCCCATCGGGTGAGAACGACGCTCGGGACAGCGCGGGGATCCCTCACCAGGGCTCGTCTTTCAATCCGAGCAGGTACGCCCCGACGTTCGTCCCGACGTGCAATACCGGGGTCATGACCACGACGACGACGAGAACCGGGAGCGTGAACGTCGCCAGGAACCACGACGGAGCGGCGAGGAACGTGAGGACTAGCGCCCCGACGACGAAGTCTAGCTGGTCGAGGCCGGGGAACGGCGCCCCCCGGTCCCGCCCCGTCCGGCGCTTGAGGAACGACGCTACGATGTCCCCCAGCATCGCGCCGAGGGGGAGGGCGAGGGCTGCGGCGAGGGGAAACTCGGGTACGGCGACGCCCAGGACGTCGACGGCCGAGTCGTGGGCGGCGTTGAGACCGAGGGCCAGCAGGACGCCGGCCAGCCAGCCACCGGCCGTGCCGAGCCAGGTCTTGCCGTCGCCGAGGAGGCGCTTGCCGTCCCATGTCCGTCCGCCGTCGATGGGCGGTCCCCCGCCGACGACGACGGCGGCGTTGTTCGGGACGTACGCCGGCAGCATGGCCCAGAATGCCGTGACGACGACCCCGATGACGCTCATGGTCGCCGCGTCTCGGCCTGTCGTCTTAACGCTCGGGATTTCTGGAAGGCCGTTGGTTAGGGGATTGGCAGTGTGATTAACTACTACACCGATTTGGCGAGATTGCGTTCACTCTGGGAGTGGATCGTCTGCGATAGTACCGCGTACCGCAAGGACGAAGAAAGCCCTCTGCCCGCTGGTGATACGATTCGGTCGTTGCTACAGCTACCGAAAAGTCGTTGAAAGCCCTCACCTCGCTGGCGGGCGCTGTCGTCCGAAAGAGCGCGACGCGCTCTTTCGTGATGACGAGAGGCGCCAAGGCGCCTCTCGAACCACATCGGATATCCTCACTCCCTCCGGTCGTTCGGATAGGGCCGATGCAGCGCCTACACAGAGCGCCAGCGGGGAGGCCGGCTCCGCCGGCCTCCTATAACGTGGCGGCCGGGAGA
>CAZGAX010000153.1:0-8276 GCA_964523745.1 uncultured Halobacteriales archaeon
CCAGGGTCGAAGCCCCCAGAAGGCTTCAGGATTGGCCGCTACCCCAATGGACTGTGCATCCAACGGTACTGGGTCGGCCATTGTAAGCGTTGCGCGTTTCGGTCTGCCGTGTCACGTCCTCACAGAGTCGGTGGGGCCCGGCCGCCGACCGCAATTCTCATACCCCGTCCGGCGGGAGCCACAGCCATGTACGTGGGACGGTTCGTCGTCGTCGGTCCCGAAGTAGGTGCCTACCGCGTCTCCTCGCGGTCGTTCCCGAACAGACAGGCTGTCGAGCGCGACGGGGCCATCACAGTCGGTCCCACCGAGGACGCCCCGGAGACGGACAATCCGTACATCTCCTACAACTGCCTGCGGGTCACCGACCGGGGCGCGGTGCTTGGCAACGGCTCGCACGTCGACCCCATCGCGGAGAAACTGGCGCTGGGAACCCCGGCACGGGACGCACTCGCCGGCCCCCTCCGGGAACTCGACTTCGAGAAAGACGACTACGATACGCCCCGGATCGCCGGCGTCGTCGGCGTCGACCCCGACGACCCGACCGCCGGGGAGGAAGGGGCGGCCATCGGCACGGTCCGGCGGGATGCGCTGCTCGTCGAGGCCGTCGACGAGCCGACGCTCGTGGCGACCTACGAGGAAGATAGCCCGACGGCCTTCGACCTTGCCGCGGACGAGGCCGCCGGGGCGGCCCGGGAACTGTACGACCACGAGTTCGAACACGCAGTCTGTGCGGCCGGCGTCAGTACGGCAGGCGACGGCTTCGAGACGGCCGTCTACAACGGTACCGACGGCTAGTGACACCGTTCGAACCCAATTTCAGGACTTGAGACAGGTCGCATTACCTAAGGCCGTCGCCCTCCGAGGGACGCCAATGAGAGTCGGCGTTATCTCCGACATCCACGGGAACGAAGTCGCCCTCGACGCCGTCCTCGAGGACATGCCCGACGTCGATGCCCTCGTCAACGCCGGCGACGTCGTCGGGTACAACCCCTGGCACGCCGAGTGCGTCGAGACGGTCCGCGAACGGGAGATTCCGACCGTCATGGGCAACCACGACCGGGCGGTCGCCGGCGAAACCGACTTCGGCTTCAACAGCATGGCCGGGGCCGGCGTCCGCCACGCCAGAGAACAGCTTTCCGACGGCCAGATCGAGTGGCTCGCGGGGCTCCCCGACGAACGCGTCGAATTCGACGGTCGCGTCAAGGTCGTCCACGGCCACCCCGACGACCCGGACCACTACACCTATCCGGCGGAGTTTACGCCCCGGTTGCTCGACCAGGAGGACGTCCTCGTCATGGGCCACACCCACGTCCAGCACCACGAGGTCTACGACGAGGGCGTGGTGATGAACCCCGGGAGCGTCGGCCAGCCTCGCGACGGGAATCCGAAGGCGGCCTACGCCGTGCTCGACCTCGATGACCTGACCGTCGAAGAACACCGGGTCACGTACGACGTCGACGCCGTCATAGAAGCCGTCGAGAAAGCGGGGCTCCCGGACCGCATCGCCAGTCGGCTGAAGATGGGAACCTAGTCAGACGGCCGACCGGACGTGTTCGAGGGCCTCCTCGCGGTCGTCCCAGGGGACGAACACCGCCAGCGAGGTGGCGCTCGTGATCACGTCGTGGAGGTAGATCCTGGCGTCGCCCAGGGGTTCGAGCACCTGCTTGACGGCGTCGACCTGGTTCTGGAGGTCGCCGCCGGTGACCCTGATGACGGCGATGCCCTCCTCGACGGTCACGCTCGAGAGGATGTCGTCGGCGACGACCTGGTCGTGGAGCAGCGCTTCGGCGTCCTCCGCGTGGCGCTTTTCGACGTAAAACGAAATGGAGTCCATCCCGCTGGAGACCGTCTCGACGTTGATGTCCTTCTCGGCGAGCGCGGTCGAGAGCGAGGCCAGCACCCCAGGCTGGTTTCGCACCGCGCGGCCCGCCACGGTCACGCAGACCAGTTCCCGCTCGTGGAGGTCGATGAGGTTCTGGAACTCGCCCTCGATGGACGTCCCGCCGGTCATCAGGTCCCCGTGCTGGTAGTGGACGACCCGGACTTCCAGTTCCCCGGCCTTGTAGGTCAGAGCGGACGGCGCAACCACCTCCGCACCTCTGAACGAGAGGTTCCGGAGTTCGTCGACGGTGATCTCGCCGACGTTCCTGGCGCCCTCGACGACGTTGGGGTCGCCGGTCATGACGCCCTCGACGTCAGTCACGATGACGACCTCGTCGGCGTCCACGTAGTTGCCCAACATGACGGCCGTGGTGTCGCTGCCACCCCGGCCGAGGGTGGTGATGGTGCCGTCGTGGTCCTGGGCGAGGAAGCCGGTGATCACCGGGACGGTGCCCGCAGCCATGTCCTCTGCGGTCTCGGCGGCCCGACGCTTCGTCTCCTCGACGTCGACCTCGCCGTACTCGTCGGTGATGATCGGCCAGTCCGGGCGACCGGGTTCGAGGAACTGCGCGTCGATACCCCGGGACTCGAGCGCGCCCTTCAGCATCCGGACGGAGGTCCGTTCGCCCATGCTGACTATCTCGGCCCTGTCCTCCTCGCTGGCCTCGAACTTCATCTCGTCGAGCAGGAGGTCGGTCGTCCCGCCCATCGCGGAGACGACGACGGCGACTTCGTGGCCGTTTTCGACGGCCGTAGCGATCGAGTCCGCAGCCCGGTTGATCCGGTCGCCGTCGGCGACGCTGGTCCCCCCGAACTTTGCCACTACGCGCATCCTACCTCCCCGCCGAAGTCCGTGCGTCGGAGTCTCATGTGGGGCCGGTACCGGCCGGCGATGGATAACTGTGTTCATCCGGTTGTGCCCCCGACCAGCGGCGAGGAACTGAACGATTGTTCGATCGGACCGGCGTTCGTCGCTTCTGGACTCGCCGTCTCGACCCCGACTCACCGCCCCGATGGCCTGCCCGGAGGTGATTTTATTGGCGACCCGACCGAAGCACGAGGACATGGACGTTCGGGACGCAGTCGAGGGGGACGCGGGTCGGCTGGCAGGTCTGACCGAGGCGCCACGGGACGTGATGCGCAACCTGGTCCACGACCGGACGGTACGGGTCGCCGAGGCCGACGACGAGATCGTCGGCTTCGTCAGTTACGACGCCCGGGAACAGACCGTCCACGTCACACAGATGGAAGGCGACCCCGAAACGTTCGACCGCCTCCTGGAGGAGCCCCTCGGATTCGCCCGGTCGGAGGGGATGGCCGTCGAACTGCTCGTGCCGGAGGACGAACCGGCCGTCGGGGACGCTGCCATCGAGGCGGGCTTCGACGAGGTCGGGTCGGGCCCACGGTTCGAGGGGACGCCGACCCGGCGCTACCGGCTGGAGTGAGCGGACCCGGTCCCGACGACAGCCGGCCGGGGCCGCGATTCGGCCGGTAGCGCCGCCGGAATCGCCGTTCGTTCGTCGACCAGCGTGTGATACCAGGCGACGTAGGTGAGTATCGTCCAGAGCGTCCGGCCGACCGACCGCTCGCCGCGGCGGTGGGCCGAGCGGAGTGCCAGCGCCCGGTCGGCGTCGAGGTAGGGCGCGTTCCGGAGTCGCTCCTCGGCGAACCAGGTCTCGATAGCCTCGTGGTCGTCCTCGAACCAGTCCTCGACCGGGGGCCGCATCCCCATCTTCTTCCGGTCGACGATTTCGTCCGGCAGCAGGTCCCTGACGGCCCGTTTGAGCACTCGCTTGACGGTGGATTCGGTCGCCTTCTGGTCCGCAGGCAGCGAGTGGGCGAACTCGACCAGGTCGGTCGAGAGGAACGGCACGCGGAGTTCCAGCGAGGCGGCCATCGTCACGTGGTCGGCCTTGTAGAGGTGGTAGTCCGGCAGCGTGTAGGCGGTTTCGTACGCCGAAATTCGCTGGACGAAGTCGCCGTCGTCGACGCGGTCCGTGATTTCGGTGACGCTATCCCGGAGCCCGGACTCGCCGGCCGACTGGTCGAGGTCCTCAGCGAGGAACGCCCCGGGATCCGGCCGGTGGGCCGAAAAGCCACAGACGTGGTTCAGCAGCATCTCGGTGTCGTCTTTTAGCCCCGCGAAGTGGCGCAGGTGTTTGCTGCCGACCGGGACGTGGGGGGCCAGGGCGCCAGCGACGTCGTGGGCCACTCCGGGCACCATCGAGAACTGCCGTTTGCGCTTCGGCAGGTTCCGGTACCAGGGATAGCCCCCGAACAGTTCGTCGGCCCCCTCCCCCGCCAGGGCGACCTTGACGTCCTCGCTGGCTCGTTGCGAGAGGGCGTACAGCGGCAGCATCTGGAGGTGGCCGGTCGGCTCGCCGAGGTGGCGAACCATCTCCCCGAACAGTTCCATGGAGGAGAGGTCGATGGGCACCTCGGTGTGGTTCGTGCCGAAGTGGTCCGCGACGAGACGGGCCTCGTCGCTCTCGTCCAGTCGGTCCTCGGAGAAGGAGACCGAGAACGTCCGGAGCGGGTCGTCTTTCAGTTCGGACGCGATGCCGACGACCGCCGAGGAGTCGAGGCCGCCCGAGAGGAAGGCACCGACGGGGACGTCGGCCATCAGCCGGCGTTCGACGGACTGTTCGAGGAGATCTACTACTCGGTCCGCAGCGCTGGCGATGCTGTGGGTGCTCGTCCCGGCATCGAGGGAGAGCAGGTCCCAGTACTGTCGTTCCTCGACGCCGTCTGCAGTCAGCAGCGCCGAGTGACCGGGCGGGAGCTTCCGGACGCTGGAGAGGAGCGTCCGCGGGCTCGGCGTGAACTCCAGCGAGAAGTGGTTGAACACGGCGGTCGGGTCTACTGTCCGGTCGACGCCGGCAACGAGCAGCGTCGGTAGTTCGCTACCCCAGGCGATTCCCTCGCCCGACCTGCCGTAGTAGAGCGGCTTGATGCCGAGTCGGTCCCGGGCCAGGAAGACCGAGTCGGCCTCGCGGTCCCACACCGAGAACGCGAACATCCCGTCGAGGTGCTCGGCCATCTCCGTCCCCCACTCCTCCCAGGCGTGGACCAGCACTTCGGTGTCACACCGGCTGTCGAACCGGTGGCCCTGGCGTTCGAGCGATTCCCGGAGGTCGGCGTGGTTGTAGATTTCGCCGTTGAAGACGACGGCTACCGTCTCGTCCTCGCTGTACTTCGGCTGGGACCCGCTCTCGAGGTCGACGATCGAGAGGCGCCGGGCACCCATCATCAGGCCGGCGTCGCGGTCGATCACCGAGCCGTCCTCGTCCGGCCCCCGGTGTTCGATCCAGTCGAGCATCGTATCGAGGGTTCCCTCGTCGGTCCAGCCGAATACCCCGGCGATACCACACATGGACCGACCGACAGCCAGTGCCTGTATTGTAATGGTCCGGTTTCCGTGCGGGTAAGGTGTCGGTTCCGTCGGACGGTCGTCCCGGCGACGAACCGTTTTCAGCGGCGAGCGGCAAGGCGTCCGCATGGCGAACGGCCAGGATCGGTTCGTCGGCTATTACAGGGAGTTTGGCGACCCGAACGCGGCGGGAATCCCGAAGGAACACTACACCCACGTCCACTTTCACAGCGTGACGCCGACCGACGACGGCAGTTTGAAACTCGACCAGGGGGCGAGGAAGCGACTGGAGCGATTCGAACCCGCGATGCGGAACGACCCGGAGACGACGTTCGTCCTGAGTCCAATGGCCGACGACTCGTGGCCGTCCGTCGTTTCGTCGCGGGAACGCCGGCAGCGGTTTGCGACGTCGGCGGCCGACACGATGGAACGGTACGGCTTCGACGGTGTGGCGACGGACTGGGAGCATCCGTCGACCCCGACGGAGTGGAACGCGTACGTCTCCCTGCTGGAAACCCTCCGGACCGAGGTCGATTCCCGGGGCGAGTACGAGGTCAGCGTGGCTCTCGCGTCGAAGGCGCCGAAGCAAGACGGCTGGGACGTCCCGGCGATGGTGGACGTGGTGGACTACTGCGTCCTGCTGACGTACGACGAGGCGGGACCGTGGAAGGACGTCACGACCCACAACGCGCCGTTTCACGACTACACCGGACGGACGAGCCGTCCCGGCGTCCAGTCGGTCGGCGGGTGGTGGTCCCGACTGCCGGTGGACCCCGGGAAACTGGTCGTCGGCGTCCCGAGTTACGCTCGCGGATTCACCGGCGTCTCGGCCGACGGCGACGGCCTGTCACAGCCGTTCGACGACGCGGTCGAGTACACCTACGAAGAGGTCCAGGGCCTCCTGGAGGAAGGATACGAACACCACTTCGACGGGATGGCACAGGCGGACTATCTCTACAGTCCATCGAACGAGGAGTTCGTGACCTACGAGAGCCGGCGGTCGGCGCGGCTGAAGGCCGCCTACGCCAGGGAGAACTTCGGCGGCGTCGCCGTCTGGAGCACGCGCCACGACCCGAACGGGACGCTGATCCGGGCGATCCGGAGCGAATACGACCGTCCCCCGTGACTGCTTGTCTTCACATGAAGTCAGCGATGCCGCTCTGCTTGTTCTGGTCGTTCTCGAACACCCGGTCGATGCTCTTCTCCAGGATTTCCAGGCGCTGCTTGGTGTACTCCCGGGCGCCGAACTCCTCGGCGACCCGCCTGGCGGTCTCCATGTACTTGTTGACCGAGCCCTCGTGGACGGTCAGGTTGACGTTGCCGCCACACTCGCGGCAGTCGCCCATCAGCGGCATTCTTCGGTACTTCTCGCCGCAGTCCAGACACCGAACCTCCTGGCGCGAGAAGGCACGCAGATTGCCGATGAGGTCCGGCAGGAAGTGGTACTCGATGATGCGCTCTGCGACGTCGGTCTCGTCGACGGCCCGGAGCTTCCTCGACAGTTCGAGCTGGGCGTCCATCTTCTCCTCCATCGAGCCCAGGGTCTTGTAGGCCGAAAGGTCCGGCCCGACGGCGAGGTCCGAGGTGTCGTGGGTGTGCCGGAAGCCCCGGTACTGGTCGTCGGTGCCCAGCGTCTCCTCCGCGATGGTCATCACGTCCTCGACCTCGCCGGGGTCGGCCATTCTCCGGGTGGCCTCGTAGAACTCCAGGGGGTAGTCGGTCATGATGTCCATGTTGTGGGCCTCGTCGTCGATCTCCGAGGGGTCGATGCGAGAGGACATGACCAAAGGTGCGTCCATCCGGCCGCCGCGCTGGTCGGGTAAATACTTGCGTGAAAAATTAAGTAAACCGTCGAGAAGCAACATTACGCAATCCTCGTCACCGTCACAATTGCGACGTTTCGAGGCGTGAAAGTACGGATGAGCGTATCCGACAGCTGCGGTCGTGAACCCTATAACTCTTCCGACAACTGCGGCACTCGTGTGGGGCGCCATCCCGAAGACCAGTTTCCCGACCAGGTCGTCGCGCTCCTCGAAGTCGTAGTAGGAGTCGAGACCGTAGTACGACTCCAGCAGGTCGTCGACGAAGTCCGCGGTCTTGAGCAGGTGTTCGGCGGCGCCGTCCGAGAGGACGATGTCCTGGACTTTCAGCTCGACGAGCTGGTCGTCGTGTTCCAGCGGGTCGCCGCGAACGTCCGTCTCGTAGCCCAGCCGGCGGAACTCGTCGACCGGGACGTCCAGTTCGGCCGGCCGGACCGACGTCACCGGCAGGTCGGTCATGTCGTAGCGGACCGTGCCGTCCTTGAACGCGCTGACGTCGTGTTTCGCCCGGAGAATCCCCTTCTCCATCGGCTCGGGCGTCTTCTCCGCCGAGGTGAGCCCCTTGACGGCTTTCAGCGTGTCGAAGGCCGAGGGTCGCTCGCCGACGGATTCGAGCGCGGTCCGGAACTCCTCGCCCACGTCCATCTCGATCGTCTGGGTGGGCGAGGCCAGCGTCTCGCAGTTGGGACACTCGGCTCGCCCCGACTCGTCGGGTTCGACGTCGCGGTCGCAGTCCCGGCAGACGTAGACCGCACGGGTCTCGCCGTTACACTCCGGACAGCGGGCTCTGAACGTTCGGGTCCCGCAGGAATCACACTCCCGGCGGCCGATCTGCACTTCGACCTCGCCTTTCGTGCCTTCGACGGAATCACCCTGTTCGACGGCGTCGCCGACCGCCCGCTGGTCGCCGCCGGCGTCGGCGATTGGAAACAGGGTGTGGACCGCCGGCGAGAGTTCCCGCTTCTCGGATTTTTCGGGTCGACCCATCCGGTTGCCGATCCTCGTGGGGGCCCGCTCTCGGATGGTGAACGGCGCGACTTCGTTGACGGCCCTGATGGCGTTGTCGCCGTCGGCGTAGGTCCGGGCCGCCTCCGAGAGGTCGTCGCGGGTCCAGTCGCGCTCGAGGGAGTCGTCGAATCCGAGCGACCGGACCAGGGGGCGCCACTCGGGAATCCGAAGCACGTAGGCCTCCTGTGCGTGTTCGA
>CAZGAX010000154.1:0-8247 GCA_964523745.1 uncultured Halobacteriales archaeon
ACGGTCTCGCGGTCGCCCTTGAAGCAGGCGTACTCGACGAGTTCGGACTCGATCTCCTCTTCCTCCTCGAGGGCGCCCCACTGCGGGCCGCCACCGCCGGGACTCGGACCGGGACCCTCCATCTCCTCGGGGTCCTCCTCGTAGACCCGATTCTCCGTCACGCTCGCCTTCAACTGGGCGGTGGGCGTGTACTTGCTGATGCCGTCCTCTGCCGGGACGGCACTGATGATCAGGGTGTTGTTTCGTCGGGTGATGTCGACGTCCGCTACTTCCGGCGGCAGGTCCGGATCCTCGAAGTACTCGTACAGTTCTTCGAGAGGCAGTTCCAGTGTCGAGTGGAGTCTGTATACGCGGCTGGACATAGTTACGGATTGGTTACGGCCGTCCGCTGGCGCCGGTGGACACCACCCTCTACGGGCCCCACCCATATATGGGCTATCCTTCACGGGAGGCCCACACACCGCTCGCCGGGGTGCGAGTTCCGGTCAACGGGGGGCGCTCGGGTGGCTGCCGACCGCAACAGGACGTGTTCCGTTCATCGCCATTAGGGCCATCTTAAGGTTGGATTACCTACCGGCTACCGCACCTTATAGGGCGGTCGAGCCAGTACGATCGGACAGATGACAGCCGAGTACGACACCCAGGTGACCGTCGTCGGGGGCGGTCCCGCCGGGCTGACCGCCGCACTCTATACCACGCGCCTCGGGTTCGACACCGTGGTCGTCGACCGGGGCGGGGGACGCGCCGCGATGATGCAGGAGACGCACAACGTCATCGGCGTCACCGAGGACGTCTCCGGGAACGAATTCCTCCAGACCGCCACCGAACAGATAGAGCGGTACGGCGCCGAGGTCGTCCGGGACCTGATCACCGACGCCGAGGCGACCGAGGACGGCCGTTTTTCCCTCGAAGGCGGAAACGTGGCGATCACCACGGACAGAGTCGTCCTGGCGACCGGCTTCTCGGACGGTCGGCCGGATCCACCGGCACCTCGCACCGGCCGGGGACTCCACTACTGCCTGCACTGTGACGCCTACATGTTCGTCGACGCCCCGGTCTACGTGATGGGGACCGGCACGAGCGCCGCCTACGTCGCGATGATCATGCTCAACTTCACCGACGAGGTGGACGTGCTGCTCGACGGCGAGGACCCCGACTGGGACGCAGAAACCCAGGCCCTGGTCGAAGCCCATCCGGTCGACGTGGTCGAGGAGGAAATCACCCTCGTGGAAAACGACGAAGACGGCTGGCTCGAAGCCCTGGAGTTCGAAGACGGCTCCCGTCGCGAGTACCGCGGCGGGTTCGCGATGTACGGGTCGGAGTACAACACCGACCTGGCCGAGCAACTGGGTTGTGACCTGAACGAAGACGGCGAAATCGTCGTCGACGACCACGGCAACACCTCGGTCGACGGCGTCTACGCCGTGGGCGACGTCACTCCAGGACACAACCAGATACCGGTGGCCATGGGCGAAGGCGCCAAGGCCGGCATCGACATCTACTACGACCTCCGGACGTTCCCGATGGACCTGGACGAAATCGAGGCCGTGGGCGGACTCGACGCCGACGACGTCCCCGGGATGGCCCCCCACCTCCGGGAGCGAGCCAGAGAGCACGAATCCAACGTCGGCAAAGGCGAAACGAGTCCGGCCGACGACGACTGACGCGAGGCATCGTCAAGAGGCCTGCCGCCCGGAGACACAAACGGCGATTTTGCCTTACTGAAGGCACTTATCAACCCTGCCGAGTCCCTGGAGTATGAAGCGCCGCACCTACCTGATTACCTCAGCGACGCTCGTCGCCACGACCGGCTGTCTGAACGAAGCGAACGACGACAACGGCCAGGGAAGTGACGGAGGCACCGACACGCCCGCTGACTCTGACGGCGGTACCGACACCCCCGACAACTCCGACGGTGGCACCGCTACGCCCGAGCCCTCGACCGTCGTCGTCCAACAGTCGACCGTGCAGCCGGCATACGTCCAGCTCGGAACGCCCGACTCGATCGGCGTCTTCGGCGACGGCGGCCAGTACTACCTCGTCGAAGTCACCCACGAGGACGGTCCCGTCCCCTCGCTCTCGGACTTCACACTGACGATCGACGGGAGCGACTACACCCCGAAGGACCTGAGGGGCCTCTGGGTGGACGGCGACTACGGCGTCGAATACGACACCGAAGCGGGGAGTGGCTGGCTCGTCTTCGAGGTCCCAGCGGGAGTTGCGGCGGACTCCGCCACGGTCGCCTGGCCCGGCGGCGAGTGGACGGTTCCGTCGGCCACACGGGACCGACTCGCTACGCCGCCGGCGTCCTTCGACGTGTCCTTCGAGGCGCCGGACTCTGTCGCCGCCGGCGAAACCCCGGTGCTGACCATGACGGTGGCGAACACGGCCGGCGTCGCCGGGAAGTTCGTCTACGCGATGAACCGAGTAGGACCGGACGTCGCCTACGTGCCGGTCCGCTCTGGCGTCATCGAACTCGATCCCGGCGAATCGGTAACCGAGGAGTGGGACGGCGAGACGCCGACGCAGGACCGCGACGTCGAATACCACCTCCGAACGAAGAACCACGACCGGATGAGCCGGACGATAACGCTGGAAGAATAGGACGAGCGACGACGCGGCTCAGTCGTCGGCGGCCGCGGCGTCCCCGGCACCGGCCGCCTCTGCGAGGTCGTCCTCGATGCTCGGCGGGTACTTGCCCCGGTCGAGTTTGAGGTCGCTCTGGGGTCGGGCCATGCAGGTCAGGGCGTAGTGCTCTCGCTCCTCGTCAGTGAGACCCCGGGCTGCCGGCTGGGTGACCTCGCCTTCGAGGATTTTGGCAGAGCAGGCCAGGCACATCCCCACCCGGCAGGAGTACTCCTGGGCGATGCCCTCCTCGAGGCATCGGCTGAGGATCGTCTCTTTGTCGGTGACGGTGATCTCCTCACCGGTCCCGACGAACTCGACGGTGTAGTCGGTCATATCCGGGGGATTCGGCTAAGGGCTACAAAACGCTTGCCACCGATACAGATGTCCGGG
Organism: uncultured Halobacteriales archaeon; assembly: GCA_964523745.1. Taxonomy (GTDB): domain Archaea; phylum Halobacteriota; class Halobacteria; order Halobacteriales; family Haloarculaceae; genus CAZGAX01. The sequence continues at coordinate 3,019 of CAZGAX010000154.1, forward strand.
TACTGTGGTGTGCAGCAACGTCAAAAATACGGCAAACCGCCAGAAAGCCCCCGACCGCTGGTGGTCGGCGAAGCCGACTACCTACAACGTGACGGCTTCGCCGTCACGCAGCCGGCCCCTTTCAGTCCCTCATTCGCTCGTGCCGGCTACCTCGGCACGGCCTTCTATCGGCCACGCAGAATCGTCGGCTGAACGTTCAATTCGAAACCACCCAGGAGGGCAGAATCGAACCGGCGGCTGAGCGGTACCGCTCTCCGAGGGCGCCCCAGACGTGCCGGTCCCGGTCCTCGATCCCCAGCGCTCGGATGAATCCCACGTAGGCAACAAAGCCGACGAGCCCGCCGGCTACCAGGAGCGCCGGGCCCGAAAGCAGGGGTCGCAGACCTGCCATCACGGCCATCGCACCGAGGCCGGCCGCCAGCGGCTTGAAGACGGTCGCGTCCCAGGGAAATAGCCCCTCGTAGTGCCGCAGGAGGCCGACCTGGAGGAGATTCTGGATGGCGATAGAACTCGACGTGCCCAGCGCGGCACCGACCAGGCCGAAGTGGACGACGAACAGGTACGAGAGGACGACGTTCGCCACGGCGAGAAACCAGTCGAGCACCATCCGGGCGTACTGGTGTTCGGTCATCATCAACAGCCAGCCCGTCGCGCCGACGCCGTTGCCGATCAGTCGGCCGACCATGAACACGAGGAGGACCAGGTAGCCTCGCTGGTACTCCGGCCCGAACAGGGCCAGCAGTTCGGGCCCGTAGACCACCTGGATGGCGACCAGCGGAACGGTCGTCGTGACGATGAGCCGCGTGATGGTAGTGTAGACGGCGTCCAGAGTGTCCATCTCGTCGTCCTCGTAGAGCCGCGAAGCGACCGGCGGCATTAGCTGATTGAACGCGATGAGGGGGATGACCGCAATGCCCACCAGGAGGAGGGCGACGTTGTAGATGCCGCTGGCCTCGGCCGCCGCGGCGTCGGCCAGGAAGTAGCCGATAAGGAGGACGTCGATCCGGGACCGCAGCAGTTGACTGACAGCGGTCAGGGCGTTCGGTCCGGAGTGGTTGTAGAACCGCTTTGCGTCGCTGCTGGCGCCCCGGAGCGTCGGTCGAACGCCGGTCCGGCGGAGGGCGAACGGGAGCAGGACCGTCGCGAGGACGCCCATCGCCAGGGCGAGTGCGGCGACGACGCCTGCTGCCGAGTAGCCCAGCACCAGGGCCGCGACGACGGCCAGCAGGCGGACTCCAGGCCGAACGAGGTAGTCGACGACGACCTGGTCGTTGACTCGCTCCACCGACCGAAACAGGAAGACGTGGATGCGAACCAGGGCGATGAAGGGCACCGAGACGGCGAAGATCCGAAGGACGTCAGTGAACTCGGGAGTATCGAGCGTGGCGGCGTTGACCGCCGGTGCGAAGACGTAGAGTCCAGCGGCGAGCAGACAGCTCACGACGATGGTCGTGGCGTAGGCGATACCGGCGATCCGACCCCTCTCCCGGCTGTCCTCGGTAGCAGAGACGTACTTGAGCAGCGTCGCGGTCGATCCGAGCGGCGCAAACCGCAGGATGATGCCGGAGATCTGTAGCCCGAGGGCGTAGACGCCGTAGACGGCGACGCCGAGCGAGCGAGTGAGGAGGACGTTGGTCAGGAAGTAGAGGACGCGTTCGGCCGAGAGGCCGCCGAAGGAGGCGACGGCGCCGTGGCTGATGGATTCGAGGGCCTCCCGTTCTGCTGGGTCGATGGCAGGGGTGGGCGACTCGGCGGCTCGCGGGTCGGCGTCGGGGGCAACGTCCGCCATTCGGAGGGTCCTCCCACCCGTGGGGCCGGGTGATCAAAAAGTGGTTCGCTTCCGGATAGCCCGATAGCCGGCGAATCGCTGCCGGTGACAGGCCTGCAGGGACGGTATAAAGAGTTTTCTCGCTCCGGAGTGCAGTCCCGTCCATGACAACCCACGAGGTCGACGTGGCCGTCGTCGGCGCCGGGACGGCGGGCTGTTACGCTGCGGCGACGATCGCCGGGGAGGGGCTGGACGTCGTCGTCACGGAGCGCAAGTCCGAGGAGGAAGCCGGCCACATCGCCTGTGGCGACGCCCTCAAGGGGGCCGGGAGCTTTCCGGACTCGATCCCCAAGAGCCAGATCGAACCGGCGTTTACGAACACGGGCGTCGACCACGGCCGCTTCGAGATTCCCCAGCTGGACACCGCCGTCGACATTCCGGTGCCCGGCGAACTCGCCGTCATCGACCGCTGGGACTACGGCCAGCGGATCATCGAAGGTGCGAAGAACGCCGGCGCCGAAGTCCACTACGACACCGTCGTCCAGGACGTCCGCCAGAACGGGAGCGTCGAGGGCCTCGAGGCGACGCGGAAGGGAGAGAAAGTCACGTACGATGCCGACGTAGTCATCGACGCCGCCGGGGCTCTCTCGGTGCTCCAGGACTTCGTCGACATGGACGACGCGACGTTCGACACGAACGTCACCTACAGCCAGTTCTGTTCTGCCTACCGCGAGATAGTTACGGTCGACGAACCCGTCCCGTGGGACGACGCGCTCGTCTTCAAGCCGACCGAACGGGCCGCCGGCTACCTCTGGTACTTCCCACGGACGGAGACGGAGATCAACGTCGGCCTGGGCTTCCAGATGACCGAAGAGCCGATGCACCTCGTCGAGGACCTCAAGCAGGACCTCAGAGAGCGACCGGAGTTCGAGGGTGCCCAGGTCGACGACAAACTCGGCGCCGCCCTCCCGACTCGGCGGCCCTACGACTCGGCCGTCGGCCCGGGCTACATGGCCGTCGGCGACGCGGCCGGTCACGTCAATCCCACGACCGGCGGCGGCATCGCCGGGGCTGCCTACGCCGGGCAGTACGCCGGCGAACAGGCGATCCAGGCCATCGAGGACGGCGACGTCTCCGAGTCGGCGCTCTGGGAGTACAACGAGCGCGTCATGGACCACTTCGGCGCCCGCTACGCCGCACTGGACGTCTACAACATCTTCACGACCGCCTACGACGTCGACGACTTGATGGGCTTGCTGGCCGCCCTCCCGGTCGCCAAGCTCTCCGAGGCCATCTACGCCGGGTCGGCCGACCTGGGCTGGTGGCTCAAGATCAAGACGGCCCTCAAGAGCGTCGGCCACTGGGACACCATCTACGACCTCTACAAGACGAAGAACCTCGCGGACGACCTCATGGCCCACTACGAGGACTACCCGGACGGCCCGGCAGCCTTCGACGCCTGGCAGCGCCGGCGCGACGACTTGATGGACCAGGTCTACGCCACCACCGGTGCCGACCCCAAGTACTGACTCATATACCACCAGCGTTCTATTTCCCGCAACGGCGACGTATTGTCCCGTTATCAATCTTGACCATAAGACCGCCGTAGCGGGCCGCTCGCGGTAAAAGACGGGAATGAACACACTACATTTTTATGGAATGAAGCACAACTGATATGCTACACGCACGCAGTTGGGTGGAATGCGTCGATACCTGATTGGGTACACCAGGGTCGGCTCGGGGACCATACCACCGGCGTGCACGGGGGAAAGCATGATCGGAAACGGGTTCAGGACCGACGAATCGGGTGTATCGCCGGTCATCGGCATCGTGCTGATGGTCGCAATCACGGTGTTGCTCGCGGCGACAGTCGCGGCGTTCGTCTTCGGGTTCGACGACAAGGCACAGAGCGCCGACTCGCCGACGGTGGCACTCGGCTTCGACTACGACGCCGGCGGTGGCAGCCACGACTCGCTGACGATCCACCACCAGAGCGGCAACGCCGTCGCCCTCGACAACCTCTACGTCCAGATATCGGACGCGAAGTGTGCGGGGAGCGGAACGCCGCCGAACGGCCGATACAACGTCGCGGACGAGTACAGCCTCTCGGGCGAGCTCAAGGCCGGCATGACCCTCACCGTCGACGAGTCGGAACCGGTCGGGTCCTGTAGCGCCAGTCGACTGGACCTCAGCGACGCGACGGTGGCGGTCGTCTGGGAGTCCGACGCCGGGACCAGCACGACGCTCCAGCGCTGGCAGAAGTAACTCAGGGTCGGTCGGCGGCCAGTTTCTCGATACTCCGGGCGAGCACGTCGACCCCTATCACCAGCGAGTCCTCGTCCACGTCGAACGTGGCGGTGTGGTGGCCGCCGGGGTGGTCGGTGCCGATGCAGACGTAGCCGGCCAGCCCGCCCTGTTCCTGGACGCGGTTCATCAGGTAGCTGGCGTCCTCGCTCCCGCCGAGATTGTCCCGGACCAGCAGCGAGGTTACGTCTTCGAGCTCCCCGGCGACGTCGGCGACGAGGTCGGCCATCGCGTCGTCGCTGCGGGCGGCCGGGGCTTCACCGAGACGCTCGATTGACACCTCGCACTCGTGCATCTCGGCCGCCGATTCGAGGATGCGGTCTGCCTTGTCGCGGGTGTACTCCATCAGATCGGTCGTCTTGCCGCGCGTCTCGCCCTCGACGAACGCCTCCTCGGCGATGATGTTCGTCGCCGTGCCGCCGCCGACGCGGCCGGCGTTGACTCGCGTCGGGCCGTCCTCGTGGCGGGGGATGGCATAGAGGTTCTGGACGGCAGTCGTCACGGCCTGGATGGCGTTGCGACCCTGGGCGGGTCGGCCGCCGGCATGAGACGATTCGCCGGTGAAGTCGGCGCGGAACTGGCTGACCGCGAGGAAGCCCTCGAGTCCGGCGACGACCTCGCCGGTCGGGTGGTCCAGGCCGACGTGGGCCGCCAGGAAGTAGTCGACGTCGTCGAGGTGCCCGCTCTTTGCCATGGCCGGGCCGCCGCCCACGACCTCCTCGGCGGGCTGGAAGAACACCTTGAGCGTGCCCGAAAAGTCGACCTCGCCCTCGGCCACTGCTCGCAGGACGCCGAGGCCGATGGCGGCGTGGGCGTCGTGACCACAGGCGTGCATCGCGTCGTCGTGTTCGGCCCTGAAGCCCTCGGCGGCGGGATAGTGGTTGGGATCCGACGATTCGCGTCGGGGGAGGGCGTCGATGTCGACCCGGAGGCCGACCGTGGGGCCCTCGCCGCGTTCGAGGACGGCGATTGCGCCGGTGAAGCCACCGTCGAACGTCGCCAGTTCGTCCTCGGGGACGCCACGCTCGGCGGCTCGCTGGCGCCAGGATGCAATCTCCGCGTCGTCGGGGACGCTGTAGCGGGCCTCGGCGTCGAGGATGTCTTCGCCCAGGAGCAGGTCGTCGACGCCGATGGCCTCGATTTCTTCGACGACCCGG
>CAZGAX010000155.1:0-8173 GCA_964523745.1 uncultured Halobacteriales archaeon
TGCCGGCGTAGACGTCCTCGGTGTTCTCCCGGAACGTGACCATGTCCATCTGCTCTGGCTTCGACACGGGTGATGGGACGCCCTCGAGGTAGTAGGTCGGCCGGACGTTGGCGTAGGTGTCCAGCGTCTTCCTGAGGGCGACGTTCAGCGAGCGAAAGCCGGCGCCGACCGGGGTCGTCAGGGGACCCTTGATGGCGACGCGGAACTCCCGGATTGCGTTGACGGTGTCGTCGGGGAGGTTTTCGTCGTACTTCTCCCGTGCGCTTTCGCCGGCGTAGACCCGCATCCAGCTGACGTCGCGGCCGGTGGCCTGGGCGGCGGCCTCCAGGACCTGTTGGGCAGCCGGGCCGACGTCCGTCCCGATGCCGTCCCCGTAGAGAATGGGGATGATAGGCGTGTCGGGTACGTCGAGTTCGTCAGAATCCTCGTCTACGACCTCGATGGGGTCGCCCGCCTCGGGTACCTCGACCTTGTCGTATGCCATATAGCTTCAAATTCAGAGCCTGGGTCTAAAGGTATGCCGCTTCGCCCGAATGATATTGATTAATCCGGAAGGTTATCGCTGCATGCCTTCCAGCCCACGCCAACATTCCGGACGATCGGTCACTATATTCTAATTTTTAAGACAATTTCAAAATTCAACGTCCGCTCTATCGGTTTCAGTGGGTGCTTCTATACTTTTCGGACCGCGCCGGTCTGGGCCCGATCGGTAGATATTGCTCGGAGGGAGTCGACGCCGACCGGTGAGGTACGGGGAGGAAGTGGAGTAGGAACTCAACTATTCACTTTTGCAACACGTTCCGAGAGGAACTCTCGTCCGGCCTGGCGACCCGCCGCGAGCAGCGACCGGATGAACGCCGGATCGCGGTCGAACCGCGATTCGTACTCGAACTCCTCGCCGAAGCGTATCCACCGGACGTCGACGTGTTTGAACGAGTCGTCGGCGAGCACTCCCTCGTCGACCCATTCGTTGACCTGTCGGACGAAGGCGAGTTCCTGTCTCAACGAGAGGTTGCCTGCGAGTTCCGAACGGCGGTCGGATATCGTCTCTAGCGTCTTTGGCGCCGTCGGTTGCCGGAGTGGATTGATCTGGATAATCCAGAGTTCGTCGGGTTTGGCGTCGGCCGTGTCGGGGTCCGCCAGGAAGTTTCGAATCGGCGGATTCTGGGCGAACAGCCCGTCCCAGTGTGGGTCGTCGTCGACTTCGACGGCCGGAAAGAGGCGGGGCACTGCAGTCGATGCGACCACCGCGTCTGCCGTGAGGTCCGTTCCCGAGAACACGTCGAACGTCCCGTCGACGACGTCGACCGCGCTTACCAGCACGCGGGGGCTGTCCGGCTCCAGCAGGTCCGGTATCGACGGAAAGTCGACGTGTCGTTCGACGACTCGCCGGATGAACGACTGGCCACGGTAGGCGAGCGGGTTTTCGTAGGGGCTGACCATCGGCAACGGGAACCCGCTGGCTTCGAGATCCACCCACAGGCGCGTCGAGTCGTTGAGCACCTGGCTGGCCGGGCCGCGAGCCGAGAGGTCCATCCACAGGGACTCGAGCAGTTCGCTGGCTCGCTCTCCGCCCTCTGCCAGGAGGCCGTACCACGCGGTCGCCGCACAGAGTGCACCACCCGACGTCCCGCTGATGCCGACGAGGTCGTACGGACCGAGCGACCGATCGAACAGCGCCTGGAGAACGCCAGCGGTGAACGCGGTGTGGCTCCCGCCTCCCTGGCAGCCGATGGCGACGCTCGGCCCGTCCGTTGCCCGGCTTCCTTCCATGTGATTCCCGTCACGTGATGGCAGACGAGGTCCCCTTAGTATGCGCCGTATACCGTTTCCCAACCTCGCATGCACCATCTCTCGAACGTCTCCGTCGGCTGTCGCAGACCCTTAATGGCCCCCGTCTCCTGGGTGGGGTATGAACGTCGTAGCTCACGGCGGTGCCGGCAGCGCGCCGGACGACCCCGAGGCCCGTCAGGCGGTGCTGGACGAAGCCGTGGCCGCCGGGACCGACGAGACGGACCCGCGTTCAGCCGTCTGTGTGGCAGTCCGCGTCCTGGAATCCGACGGACGGTTCAACGCCGGCGTCGGCAGCGCAGTCCAGAGCGACGGGACGATTCGGACCGACGCGGGGTTGATGGCAGCGGACGGCACCGTCGGTGCAGCCTGTGCGATGCCCGGCGTCGAACACGCCGTCGACGTCGCCCGACTCGTCGCTGACGAGACGCCACACGTCCTCCTGGCCGGCGACCGGGCCGTCGACCTGGCAGAGTCGGTCGACGTCGCGACAGACCGTGACCTCTGGACTGAGGATAGCCGGGAGCGCTGGCAGGAAGCCGATCCGCCGGTCGACGCAGACGTGTCCACCCGCCTCGACTGGGTTCGCCAGCACTTCGGCGGGACGGACACCGTGGGTGCGGTCGCGACGGACGGCCGGCGCCTCGCAGCAGCCACGTCGACCGGCGGCCGGTGGTTCGCGCTGGCCGGCCGGGTCGGCGACGTCCCCCAGGTCGGCGCGGGCTTCTACGCCACGAATGGCGCCGCAGCGAGTGCCACCGGCGAGGGAGAGGCCATCGCCAGATTCGGCCTGGCCCGGGAGGTCGTCGGGGCCGTCGAGAACGGCGACGACCCGCAGACGGCGGCCGACAGGGTTCTTCGGGGCTTCGAAACGGCGACCGGCGGCCGGGCCGGCGTCATCGTCGTCGATGCCGCCGGCCAGCGTGGGAGTGCGTTCAACAGCGAGGCGATGCAGACGGCCGGCGCCAGCGAGTGACGGCACCACGCTGCAGGCACCAGCGGTGGGCAAGGACTATGCCCGCCACTGCAGAAATGCGGGTATGAGCGAGACCGAGGTGGACCTCTCCGGCGAGCAGTACGAGAAACACCGCGAGGCGGGCGAAATCCTCGCACAGGTCCGGGACGAAGCCGCCGACCGCGTGGAGGTGGGGACGAACTACCTCGAACTCAGCGAGTGGGTCGAAGACCGCATCCGGGACCTCGGCGGGACGCCCGCCTTCCCGCTGAACATCAGCGTGGACAACGAGGCCGCCCACGGCGCCGCCGCACCCGACGACGAGCGGACCATCGGGGAGGAGATGGTGAAACTCGACATCGGCGTCCACATCGACGGCTGGCTGGCCGACACGGCCGTGACGGTCGACCTCTCGGGCAACCCCGACCTGGTTGAGGCCGCCGAAGAGGCCCTCGACGCCGCGCTGCAGACTGCCGGCCCCGGCGTCCAGACGGGCGAAATCGGCGCGGCCGTCGAGAACGTCATCGACGGCTACGGCTACAATCCGGTCGTCAACCTCACGGGCCACGGCCTGGGCCGCTGGGAGCAACACACCGAGCCGAACATCCCGAACCGCGAGGTGGCCCAGGGCGTCGAACTCTCCCCGGGCGACGTCGTGGCGCTGGAGCCGTTCGCCACAGACGGCGGCGGCAAGGTCCTGGAGGGTAGCAGCGAGGAGATTTTCGCCCTCGAACGGGAGGACGGCCGGGTCCGAAACCGGCAGGCCCGACAGGTGCTCGACCAGATCACCGAGGAGTTCAAGACGCTGCCCTTCGCCCGGCGGTGGCTCGACTCGTCTCGGTCGGAGATGGCCCTCCGGCGTCTCAAGCGCCAGGACATCGTCCACGGCTATCCGGTGCTAAAAGAGGAGGAAGGCTGCCTTGTGAGCCAGAAGGAACACACGATCATCGTGACCGAAGACGGCTGTGAAGTGACGACCCGGTCGAGATAGGATATCGGCTGTTCTCTGACTCCTTCTCTGGAACCCTTCGGACGTGACGCCGAACTTTACGGGTGAGCACCATCTGGAGGCAGGTGCTGGATTCAGCTCGATTGAATATCTGTTCGTACGCTCATCTGGCTCACTTCTCGCTTCCCGAGACAGCTGTGGTACGCAGAGCTACCGTTGGAGCGACTCGAAAGACGGCCGGAGATATCACTCGCTACCGGTGTAGCGTCGGGAAAGGGATGTAGGGGTTTGGGTGGCAAACCGGGGGTGGTTTGCTGTGTGGGGGGATCAGCGCGGGATGGAAGCCACGTCAGGCGTTGTTCATCCGGGTCGTGGTCGTCTCTCCGCAGACACGACACTCGCTGACCCGGTAGGGCTCCCGCGAGAACTCGGCGTTCTCGCGCTTGCCGCTCTCCGTCAGGATTTTCACGGCCACGCTGTGCGGTGTCCGTCGCCCACACGCCTCACAACGTTCGGCGACGTCCGCGAGGCCGCTGTCTTTGGTGGCCATCCCGTTCGAAGCATGTCCGGAACGGAGCATAAAAAGGGCCTACCGTTGAACCGCCATAAACGGTTTTACCACCATACGGAACCCGGATTGGCAGAGAAACGCGCTAAGATCGCTTCTCATCGTTTATCGGCGTCGCAGAACCAACCTTTCGTCGCAGAACGTCTGAACGGCCGGTGGTTTTATATATGTATACCGCAGACGGCAGGGGTTTTACTCCCGGCCGCCGGACTGCGGGCCATGGACCAGGTCTTCGCGCCGTGGCGCATCGACTGGGTGGAGCGGGACGACCGCAACGAGGAGTTCGAGGACTGCGTCTTCTGTGAGGTCCCCGAGCGCTCGGCCGACCGGGACAATCTACTGCTGGTCCGGGGCGAGAACGCCTACGTGATGCTCAACAACTATCCCTACAATCCCGGCCACGCCATGGTCATCCCGACAGTCCACGCTGGCGACTACCGCGACCTCGACGATGCGGCGCTGCTCGCCAAGGAACGGCTCCTCCAGCGAACCATCGACGCCATGGAGACGGCGCTGGAGCCCGACGGGTTCAACGTCGGCTACAACCTCGGCGGCAGCGCTGCCGGAGGATCCATCGGCGAGCACCTCCACGCCCACGTCGTCCCCCGGTGGACCGGCGACACGAACTTCATGCCGGTCGTCGCGGACACGAAGGTGATAGTCGAGGCCGTCGACGAGACGTACGGCCGGCTCCGCCATGCCTTCGCCGACCAGGATGGCGTCACTGCCGACGGCGAGGACCGCGCAGTCGTCGTCGAGTGACCCACGTCGCTGTCGATACCACTTAGTCCCGGCAGGGCAAACTGTCGCTGGAATGTCGCGCCGCACCGCGTTGCGCCGGGTCGGGCTCCTCATCCTCGGGGCGAACGTGCTCCTGTTCCTCGCCAAGGGTGGAGTCTACCTCCAGTCCGGGAGCCTCGCGGTCGGCTCCGAGGCGGTCAACAGCCTCGCGGACTCCGCCTACAGTCTCGTCATCGTCGCCGGCCTGTACCTGACGACCCAGCCACCAGACTTCGAGCATCCCCACGGCCACGAACGCATCGAGCCGTTCGTCTCGCTGTTCGTCGCGCTGGGCATCTTCGCCGCCGGCGGAGTCGTCCTCTGGCAGTCCGGCAGCGCGCTCCTGTCGGGTGACATCGCCGTCTCCCGGGGCCCCGCGGCAGTCGTGGTCCTCGTCGGCGCGGCCGTCGTCAAGTGGGGCTTATATCGCTACACCCTCCGAGCGGCCGAGCAGCGTAACTCGCCGGCGCTGGTCGCGACGGCCGTCGACAACCGAAACGACATCCTGACGGCCGGCGCCGCTCTCGTCGGCGTCCTCGGGGCCGCAGCAGGCTACCCTGTGCTCGACCCCCTCGCGGCCGGCGTCGTCGCCGTGGGCATCCTCTACACCGGCGTCGACGTGGTGCGAGACAACGTCGATTACCTCGTCGGCGCGGCGCCCCCGGAAGACCTGCGGGCCGAGATCGTCCGCCGGGCGCTGGCCCACCCCGACGTCGAAGGGGCACACGACGTCATCGCCCACTACGTCGGCCCGGAGATCGACGTCAGCCTCCACGTCGAGGTGGAGGGCGACCGGACGCTCATCGAGGCCCACGACATCGAGACGCAGGTCATGGATTCCATCCGCGACCTGCCCGAGGTCGACGACGTGTTCGTCCACGTCGACCCGAAAGAGGTCGGCGAGTGGAAGGAGGACGCCGAGGTCGACCGACTCGTCGGCGGCGACAGGCACCGCTAACTGTCGATAAGCCGAACATACCTATCTGGGCGGGTCGTGTGGAGTGATCACATGGCCGACGACGGCTCACGGCCCGACCCCCAGCAACGCGACGCTCCCTCGGACGACGGGGAACCGCTCCTCTCGACGGCCGAGGCGACCCCCGGAAATGGGACCGACCAGCCCGCCGATTCGCCCGCTGAACCGACTTCGACCGACGACACGCCCCCACCAGCCACCGGAATATTCGATGGCAGTTCACCCGACATGGCGAGCACGAGCATCTGGCTCACCATGCTGATCCTCGGGTGTTTCCTGGCGGTGTTCGCCCTCGGCAAAGCCGTCGGCCTGGAGGTGTCGGCCCTGCTCGATGCGATGCTCGACACCAACACCGGGCAGTACCTCCTGCTGGCGACGGTCGGCGGCCTGCTCATCCTGATGGGCCAGCGGGAACTGACCTCGGGGTAAGCCCCGACCGGATGGGACCCACGTTCCCGTCGAGACAGCCAGGACAGTCGATACCCGATAGCCCGACCGGTACCCGACAGTACATCCGTTCTCCCGCGAAATGCGCAGCCGGTACACAGCCATGAGCGACGTTCTCTCGGGACAAACCGCAGTCGTAACGGGCGGTGCCAGTGGCAACGGACGGGCGATCTGTCGGGAATTCGCTACAGCAGGGGCGGACGCCGTCATCGTCGCCGACGTTCGGGAGACGCCGCGAACTGGCGGCACCCCGACCCACGAACTGGTAGCCGACGAAACCGATGCCCGGGCCGAGTTCGTCGACTGTGACGTCTCGGAACCGTCGGACCTCGAGTCGGCCGTCGACCTCGCCCGGGAGTTCGGCGGCATCGACGTCATGGTGAACAACGCCGGTATCTTCCGTGTCGAGGAGTTCCTGGACGTTTCCGAGGCGGAGTTCGACCGACTGATGGACGTCAACGTGAAAGGAGTGTTCTTCGGCTGTCAGGCAGCGGCTCGGGCGATGGTCGAGAACGGCGGCGGGGCCATCATCAACATGTCCAGCATGGGTGGCATCCGGGGGGCGACGAACTACGCGACGTACTGTACCTCCAAGGGCGGCGTTCGACTGCTCACCTACGCCCTGGCCGACGAACTCGGCCCGAAGGGGATCCGCGTCAACGCAGTCCACCCCGGTATCGTCGAAACGGCGATGACGACCGAGGACGTACCCCAGCCGCTGGTCGGGAGTGAGGCCGGCGAGCAGTACAAGTCGCAGATTCCGAGTCGGCGCTTCGGCCAACCGGAAGACGTTGCCGACGCGTGCGTCTTTCTGGCGAGCGACCGTGCCGACTACGTCAACGGCGAGTCGCTGGTCGTCGACGGCGGCCTGACGAACACGGGCTGAATCCTGTCCCCGCTCAGACCGGCTTACCCAGAGCGTAGACGGTGTTGTGACTCGTGACCTCGACGTCGACGACGTCGCCGACTTCGAGGCCCTGCGTCTCGGCGCCGGGCACCGCGACCTGGCGATAGGCCCGGTCGTAGCCCACCAGCGAGTCCTCGGTCCCGTCCTCGACGAAGAGGACGCTCCTGACGTCACCCACCATCGACTCGTATGCTTCCGCCACCACGTCCATCTTCACGTCAGTCATCTCGGATGACCGTTCTTTCTTCCTGGTGCCGCCGAGGCCCTTCATGTCGGCGGCGTCGGTCCCCGGCCGCTTCGAGAACCGCGTGACGTTGATCTTCTCCGGGCGAGTCTCCCGGAGGAGCGCCAGGCTCTGCTGGAAGTCGTGGTCCGTCTCGGTCGGGAAGCCGACGATGAAATCGGTGGAGAGGGTCCACTCGTCGAGGTAGTCGTCGAACGTCTCGACCACCTCGACGTACTCTTCGACGGTGTGCTGGCGGCGCATGTCACCGAGGACGTCGTTCGACCCGCTCTGGACCGGAGCGTGCAGGAAGTTGTACAGCTTGTCCTGCTCGGCGAAGACCCGGGCGAGGTCCTCACGGATGCCGTGGACGCCCTTGGGGTTGGCCATCCCGACGCGGACCCGAAAGTCGCCGTCGATCTCCTCGCAAATCCGCTCGAGGAGGACGTGGAGCTTGCGCTCGCCCTCGTCCCAGCCGTAGACGCCGGTGTCCTGGCCGGTGATACGGAGTTCCCTGGCTCCGCCGTGGACCAGGGCGCGGGCCTTCTCTACGTTTTCGTCGACCGACGGCGAGTCG
>CAZGAX010000156.1:0-8111 GCA_964523745.1 uncultured Halobacteriales archaeon
GGCGCCACCGTCGTCGCCGTCGTCCTCCAGGTCGTCGGCGTCGTCGAGGTCGTCGGCGTCGTCGAAGTCCTCGAATTCGTCGAAGTCGTCCTCGAACGCGTCCTCGGCGCTCTCGCCGCCGTCGTCACCGCCGCCGAGGACGTCGTCGACGTCAGCGTCCGCCGAGAGGTCTCCGTCGTCGTCCTCGACCAGGTCCTCGTCGAAGAAGCCCTCCGCGTCGGCCTCGGCGATGTCCTCGTCGAGGTCTTCCTCGTCCTCGCCGCCGTCGTCGCCGTCGAACAGCCCGAAGCTACCGTCGCCGCCCATGCCCCCGCCGCCCATGCCGGCGTCGATGTCGTCGGCGAAGGGGTTGACGCCGCGCGTGACCATCTCGTAGATGTCCAGCAGCTTCCGGACGTTCTCCTCGACCTCCTGGACGCTCTCGGAGATCTGTTCGTTCTCGTTGCGGACCGTGTTGACCGTCGAAGAGAGGCTGCCCACCTCGTTTTCCAGTTCGTCCAGGCGGTGTTCCAGTTCGTCTACGTTCCCGCCACCGTCGTCCATCTCACCGAAGCCGTCGTCGTCGAAGCCGCCCAGGTCGTCGCCCTCGTCTTCGAGACCGCCGAGACCACCGAGGTCGTCTCCCCCATCGTCGTCGTCCTCGGCCATCAGGCCGCCGCCGAGGTCGTCCCCGCCGCCCCCGCTGCCCCCGCCGGCGCTACCGCCGTCGCCGTCCTCCTCGTCCTCGGACATGATGGACTCGAACATGTTCCGGATGCTCATGCCCACCAGCCCGCCGGTCAGGAGGACCAGCACGAGCGGTCCCAGCGCGTCCGCCCCAGGGACTCCCGTCTGGAGCGGCGCAAGCGCGGCACTATTCATTGTGTAGGAAGATTCCGACTGACATACTTGAATGTGCCGCCTAGGGTATCATCACTGATAATATAGCTGTTAATTGCGTACCAGATGTGTTCAACCAGGCCACGTACCAGGGAAATTATGGTCCGACGTTGGTTTCACGGGGCCTCGCGGGAACGTAGCGTCATATCTATCAGTATTTGAAACGGTGTCTAACAGCCGTCTGACGGGTACGCGCAGTGAGAAGTCGACCAGTCGAGAGGTAGTCGGGCGGTCGGCAGGTCACAGCGTCGTGGCACCGGAGTTGGCGCTCTTTACGATCAGGTCGCCAGTGGCTGCCTCGAACCGGAGCGACCGGCCGTGGTCGCCGCCGACGTCCTCGCCGACGATAGGGACGTCGTGGGCCGCGAGCGTGTCTCTAACTTTCTCGGCGTTGCGGACGCCGATGCCGTCGCCGCTCTCGGAGAAGTCCAGCATGTCGCTGCCGCCGGCAATCTTCGCTTCCATGTTCGCCGTGTCCGCGCCCAGGTCGACCAGTTCGTCCACCAGCAGTTCCGTCCCGGTGTCCGCGAACTTCGCCGCGTTGCTGTCTTCGACCTCGTCGGCCGACGGCAACATCACGTGGACGAGGCCGGCGGCGCCGGTCGCGGTGTCGTACAGCGCCAGGCCGATGCACGAGCCGAGTCCGCTGGTCGTCAGGACGGCCCCGTCGGTGGTTACGTCGTACTCTGCGATGCCGACCTTGATCCGCTCGGGGTCGGGCTCGGCGGCTTGCTCGGCCTGGGATCCGTCGTAGACCTTCATGCTAGAAGATCTGTTCGGCGTCGGCATCGGTTTCGTCGACCCTGTCTACCAGCAGTTCGTCCAGCGCCTCTTGAAGCTGCTGTTCGTTCGGCAGCGCGTGGATCTCGCTTTCGAACGCGATCTCGTCGGTCCGCATCGTCGAATCGATGACGAACGCGTGGCGCTGGACCTGGCCGAGCTGGGCGGCCAGCGGGTCGATGATCGCCCGGCCCATGTCGTGGACCAGTCGCGGCGGCGTGTGGTCGACCGACCGCTGGAGGACGTTCGCCCAGCCGTCGACGAAGCCGCTGGTCATGATGTTGCCGAGTTCCTCGATGGCGGACTTGTGCTGGTCGGTCAACCCCTCACCCTCGACCTCGACGGGCATCAGCGCCTCGGCGACGTTCCTCGCGGAGACCTCGTCGAACAGCACGAGGAGGTAACCACTCGGCACGCCGGTAAACTCGACGACCGTCCCGACGTACGTCTCGGTCCCGATCTGCTTGGGCACCGCCTCGATGGGGGCGAAGCTGAGCTGGGTCACCTCTGCTTCGACGTCGATGCCCGCCATCATGGCCACGTTCTCGGCGGCCTTCTCGGTCCCCGTGCGAGTCATCCGGTTGAACACCTCCAGTTTCTCGATGGAGATGGTCTCCGCTCCGTCTCCGGTCTGGTCGGCCATCAGCGTGGCCAGTCCGTCGTACTCGGGAAGCATGTAGATGTAGAAGTTCACCGTCTCGCCGACCCACTCGATCTCGCTGCGGAAGACGAACACCTGGTCGTGCTCGCTGGCTTCGGGTACGTCGGGCAGGACGTTCGCCCCGTCGCGTTCGATGTACTCCGGCGGCGAGTGCTCGATGGTAGTCTCCAGGTAGTCGGCCCAGCCGTCGATGAACCCGCTCATCATGATGTTGCCGATCTCGGAGACGGAACTCCGGGCCATGCTCTCGTCGGCGGCCCCGCCGGGGACGAGCGCGTCGACGATCGTGTCGGTGCTCTCGCGGTCGAACACCAGGACGGTCTCGCCGCTGAGTGCACCCTCGAAGTCGAACTGGACGCCCACGTACTCGCCGCCGAGTTCCTCGCCGACGTCAGCCCGGTCCATCAGGGAGATCTTCGTGACGTCGACGGTGGCGTCGATGCCGGTCATCTGGGCCATCGACCGCGTCGCGGCCTCGGCACCCTCGTGAGCCAGTTGATTGAACGTGCCGAGCGACTGGACGTCGACCTTCATCGGTCTACGTCGGCACGACGTCCTGGATCGCTTCCATCACGCTCGGCTTCTGGAAGGGTTTGGTGATGTAGCCGTCGGCGCCCGCCTTGACGGCCTCCTTCATCTTCTCTTCCTGGCCGACGCTCGTACACATGATCACGTTGGCGTCGGGGTGGTCGGTCTTGATCTCGTCGGTCGCCTCGATCCCGTCCCTGATGGGCATCACGATGTCCATCATGACGAGGTCGGGCGTCTGCTCTTTGAAGACCTCGACCGCCTCGACGCCGTTTTCGACCTCACCGACGATGGTGTGGTCCTCCTCGAGGATCTCCCGCAGGAGGTTCCGCATAAACTCCGAGTCGTCGGCTATCAGTACTTCTGCCATACCTACTCACCTGCCTTCTACTGGAAAACGCTACAAAAGCCTGTCCCGTAAATTATCGGCGTTGATATTCCGGGGGTGCGGGGGGACTTCCCCGCCGGCGAGCCCACCAGTCCGGGTCACGGCGGCTACAGGACGGTCACTGCCTCGGCGACCACTCGAACGACGTCCAGGGCGTACGAGCCCTCCCCGACGGACCCCATCGCCGCCTCGTGGTACGGGAAGTACGACAGCGCCGACAGGAGGACGAACAGGGTCGTCACCGCTCCGGCCACCCCGAGCGCCACCGCGACGGTCCGACCGTCCTCGTGGACGGGCCAGGAGACCACCGTCGTTGCGACGAGCGCCGCCGTCACCAGGCCAACGAGGGCGTGGAGCTGGACGGCCTCGCCCACCGCCAGACCCAATACCGGCAGTGCCACGACCGCCAGGAACGAACCGGCGACCATGGTGCCGGCGTAGGTCCCGGGCAGCCACCCCCCGGCCCGAACACCTCGTCGAACGGCCCCCAATCGGGCGACGCCGTACAGCGCCAGGGGCATTACAGGGAGCAGGTACCGGAGCGTGACCTGGGTGTAGAGCGGGAGTCGCGAGAGGTACGCGAGGGTAAACACGACCCCCAGCATTACCGCCAGGACGTCTGTCTGGCGTTTCTCACCATCTAGTACGCGGGACGGAACGCCCGTTCTGAGTCGCCGGACTGCGGTGACCGGCAGCCAGACGAGCGCTGCCGCGAGCGGAAACGCTTCGATCCATGCGAGTTCGACCGTCTCGAAGTCGTTGACGACGTATCGGACGTCGGGAATGTATCCGCTCCGGACGAAGACGTGGTACAGCCGGTCGGGCTCCAGCGCCGCGTAGAACCCGGCGTCGAGCGCCCAGTAGAGGTTGCCCACGACGAGCGAAACGGTGTCGACGGCTGCCAGCAGCGGTGCCGGAAGGAGTGCCAGCAGCGCGTCGAGGACGCCCCCACCTCCGGCGCCGCCTCCACCGGTTCTTCCGCCACCTCCACCCGCTCCCCCGCCGTCTCCGCCGCCACCGCTTGCGGCACCTCCACCTGTTCCCCCACCACCAGGACCAGCGCCGCCCCCACCGCCGAGGTCCGGCCCGAGGGGAACGCTGGCGTCCGTGGCGACGCTGGGAAGCATCCGGGGCGTTCGCAGGGGATTGCCGGAGATGAGCGTGTCGACGACGAACAGCGGGACGAGGCCGAGAACGAGCGCCGCGGCCAGCCCCGCCAGGACCCGAGGGCTGTTGGTCGACGCCGTCAGCAGGTCCAGCGGTGCCAGGACCAGCAGACAAAACGCCGCCTCGAAGGGGTGGAGAAAGGCAAACAGTCCCACCAGGGCGTACATCCCGGCTCGGAGCGCCACCGTCCGCCGGTCGGTCCCTTCCCTGGTAACCGCAAACCAGTACAGCACGACGACGAAGACGGCCGCACTCAGGACGTGACGCTTGGGAATCGACGCCCAGAACCCGACCGGCGTGGCGAGGACGGCGCCGAGTCCGGCGGCGACGCCGACGCGCCTCCCGTGGAACCGAGATAGCAGTCGATAGAGACCCAGTGCGACGACGGCCGCTCCCAGTATCGTCGTCGCCTGGAGCGCGACGAGCGGAAGATGCGACCGGGGAAGCTCCGTCGCCGTCACGAGACTACCCGCGAACAGGAACAGGGCAGCGACCTGTCCGACCACAGCAAGGCGAGGTCGGTCGAGAACGGCGGCGACCCGGTGACCCATCGCCGCGACGCCCAGGCACCAGCCGCCGGCGAGTAGCAATCGTGGGTCGGCCACGGCGCTGAGCCCGTCGAGCGCCCAGAGAATCGGCAACGCCAGGAACACCTGGCCGTAGTTACGGCCGTAGAACTGGCCTCCCGACTCCACGAGTCCCGGCTGGGAGCCGAGCGTCAGCGCAAACGGCGACTTTGTCACTGCCAGGTGGCCGTCGGCGACGTTGACGAGCGTGTTCACCACCGTCGTCGTGTCGGTCACGAAGATGCCGACGCGCCAGCTCGCCATCCCGAAGAGAACGGCCGCAAGGAACACCGCCGTCCCGGCCCGGTCGCCGAACAGGAGCGTCCCGAGGCGCCGGTGGTAGCGCCCCAGGCGATCCAGGTAATCGTCCTCGACGGGGCCGACCCCGTGGTCTGTCGGAAGCGTCCCATCGTCGACTGTCGGGGAGTCTGCGGCCGGGGAGTCCGAGGTCGGGGAGTCCGCTGTCGACGAGTCGGCCGTCATGGAACGGTCACCTCGACCGTCCGGTTGACCAGCACCGTCTGGCCCTCGAAACTCTGGAGCCGCAGGTCGACCCGGCCGGTGTAGGTCCCGGGGTCGGTGTCGGGCGCAAGCGCCCGGTCGGACAGTTCGAGCCGTACCCGTCCCTCGTCGGTGACGATCCGGCTGACGCGCCGGTCGACGCCCAGTTCGGGGACCGTAACTTCGTACGCAATCCGGGGGCTCCCGGTCAGGTTCCGGACGTCGACGGCGGCCTCGGGGATTCGGACGTACGATACGTCGGTCCCGAAGCGGCCGTGCGTGACCGGTATCGTCGCCGACGGCGCGTCGAGAACCTCGACAGTCGCGTTACCGTCACCCAGTTCCGGCGACTCCTTCGTGACGTCGAATCCGACGACCGGACCCGTCAACACGAGCGTAACGAGCACCACGGCGACCACCAGGCGATGGCCCTCGAACCGGTCCGTAGAAGACGACGCCTCACTCATCCGTCGCCACCCGGGAGCGAAGGGTGGCGGCGAGCCGGTCGAGAACTGGGTGACAGGTCAGAGCTGGACGCCATCGTGGTCCTCGACGGCCGCGACCAGGTCGGCGATCGTGTCGTCCGGGTCCAGGTCCGTCTCGGCGACGAGCTTCTGGATGCTCTGGGGCGGGTACCTGACCGGGACGTTCGACTCCATCAACAGGATGCCGAGGATCTCCTCGACGGGCGTGTCGGTGTCTATCTGCTGGGCGTACCAGACGACGAGGCTCTCGAAAATCGTGACGACGTCGTTCGAGGCCATCCGGCGCTGGCTGACCGATCCGTCGAAGGTTGCCGTGACGTCGAACCCGTAGCGCGAGGCGCCGCCCTCGAAGCTGGCCCGGAGCCAGTCGTGAACCGACGCTTCAGAGAGTTCGGTGCCGGGCTCGCCGGCGGGGCCCGGCGGCTTCGGCGTCTCGGCCGGGCCGGGTTCCGGCTGGCTCGCCGGCTTCGAGGGGCTGTCGTCGATGCGGGCATCCGGCGAGACGACGAAACGGTCCTCGTCCAGTTGCTCGACGTGTTCGTCCTCGGCGATGTCGAGTTCCTCGGGAGAGAGTATCGGTCCCTCCTCCGGGCGCCCGCCGTCCTCCGGCGGCTCGGTCGGCCCGTCTGCCATACCAGGTACTCTGTGTTAGTCCTGTATAACTCCGTCGCCGCCGTCAGACGCGAGACAGACGGCGCTGTCGCTGGTCGGTGCGAAAGAACGGAGAAGTGGAGATGCCGATTACAGTTCGACGGCAGACTTGCCCGACAGCGACTCGGGCACCGTCAACGTGGCGGTGGTCTGGCCACCGGCCTGGGTGGTGATCTGCACGGAGACCTGGTCACCCTCGCCGGGGGCGCCGAACTCCCATGCGGGGATCGACACGATGACGCGGTCTTCCGGGCTGTTCAGCACGTCACTGTTTGATATCGACCCGTCGTCGTCCTGGATTGCTGCGATCGTGAAGGTGCCGTCCGCACCGGATTCACCGGACGCGTCGGTGTAGACGAGGTCCGCGATGGTGTTGTCGGACACCCACTGGGCCGTCACCGCGCCCATGTCGACGTCGTCTGCACCTGGCGCCTTCTTCATCGTCAGGTTGACCGTGTTGACCTGGGAGCTACTGATGTTCTCACCGACCGCACTCACCATCTGGAGGCGGTTAGTGACCTGGGAGCTGGACTGTTCGCCGGTCTCTTCTGACTGCGATTGCAGGAAGCCGGCCGTGTTGATCAGCACGCCCGCGGCGATCGCTGCCACGAGGACCATCGCGATGAACACGATGAGCGTACCGATACCGACCTGACCTCTGTCTTCGTCGTTCGGTTTGATCGATTCCATCATAGTGTACCTCGCCTGGGCAGGGATCTGCCGCAGACTTACCCGGAACGTGACCGTCACCTACCTTAAGGGTAACCCGCAAATTATCGGCAATGAAAACGACCCATTGTACCCCACGATTTCTCGATTCAGAGTTGAGAACTGCCGATTCAACTTCTGATATCGCAAGACTGCGGCGGGACAGAACGGAGCGGTGTCCGGTGTCCGGTCCGTGGTCGCGGTCACTCGTAGGTGACCAGACTGTACATCACGAAGATGAACCCGAAGGTCGTCAACCCGCTGTTGACCAGCAGGAGCGACCGAACCCCCTCGAAGTCGTTGACGAAGGCGCTGATCATCGTCGAAGCGGCGCCCGCCACGGCGAGGGCAAAGCCCAGCGACAGGTGTAACATCGCACGCCGCGACGTCTGGATGTAGGCCCGCATCGCCATGCCGACCATGGTGAGACCGGCGACTACGAACACCAGCGTCGAGAGGGCGTAGAGGAGTTCGACTATGCTAAACGACACTGGTACACAGTACAGGGTACCACGTCTTAAATCCACCTTCGAAAATATCTCGACTGATAATCGCCTCCATCGGGTGATACCGGCACTTTCGGTCCACCTCGGCGTCGCTTCAAGCACTCTACGCCGGGGGACACTCCGTTCCGCCGTGATGACTGTCCCTTCCTTCAACACGTGGCTTTTCCTGTGGCACACGCGTGTGCGCGAAGTGAGGTAACCGGCACCCGGTCCACGACAGGAACCTAACTCTCCGAGAGCGTCCGCCAGGCCTCGTCGAGTTTGTTGGTGACCTCGGAGCGCTCCTCGACG
>CAZGAX010000157.1:0-8093 GCA_964523745.1 uncultured Halobacteriales archaeon
GTCCTGCTTGGTGAACCCCGGCCCGGCGAGGATGATGGCGTCGACGTCCTGGCGCTGGAGGACGTCGGTCAGTTCCTTGAACAGTTCCGACCGGGGTCGAGCGTACTCCCCCTTGCCGGTCGGAGCCGTTATCGTGGCCCGTTCCTCGGTGCCGTACTGGGCGACGGTGTGGACGTGGGCCTGGCCCTCCTCGACGGTGGCGATGGCCACGTCGGGGTTCTCCGCAGCCTCCTCGGCGGCCTCGAGCCGGTCGCGCTGGTCGGGCTTCCAGCGCTTTTCGACCTCGATCTCGTCGTGTTCCTCGACGTTGATGGTGTGGTGGTGGCCCAGCTGGTCCTCGCGAGAGCAGCCGACTATCTCCCCGCCGACCCGGAGGCGGTTGGCGAAGCGGGCGAACTCCACGTCCTCGACGCGGATGGCGACCCATAGGTGTTCGCGTTCCCCGCCGGTGTCCCGGAGCTGTTCGTCGTCGCGCTGGATCCGCCGGGTGGTGTCGCCGGAGACGGTGTCGCCGGGCTCGATGACGTGCGAGAGGTGCCAGAGGTCGTCGACGTGTTCGGGAACCAGCGTCCACCGTTCGCGGCCCCCCTCGGTGTGCTCTCGCTCGTCGATGCGCATACTCCGACTGCGAGGTCGGTCGCCTTGTGCCTGCTGTTTCGGGCGGCCGGTCAGTAGGACCCCACACCCCCGTCAGCCCCAACCCCAATCAGGCGGCGATTCCGGCCGGTTCGTCGGTGTGGTCGTCGACCTCAATCCCGACGACGCCGTTGGTGTAGAGGTACGTTGCGGCCACTGCGGCGTAGAAGCCGACCCAGGGTGAGAGTATCGACGCGACCACGGTGGCACTGAGGATGCCGGTGACGACCCCACCCAGCAGGAAGACGAGGAAGGCGAGTAGCCAGGCTCTGGCGTAGCTGCCGGTCGTGACGACGGAACGCAGGGCACCGAAGTCGAACGCAGCGCCGACCGAGCCCTCAGTAACGTACCGGACGAAGGCTGCGGGCAAGACGTACCAGACGACCAGGCCGACGACGAGCGCTGCCAGGGCGAACAGCCCGGCGACGAGCCCCAGGACGCCGGCTGCGGCGAAGTTAGTCGTCGCCCCGTCCGACGCGACGGCAATCACGCCGGCCATCGCCCCGAAGATGCCGGCGAGCGCCACCAGCATCGCCGGAACGATGGCGTAGACGATGACGATGAAGATGGCTCGCAGCCCCTCGCTGAACAGCCGTCCCCAGTCGTCAAACGCCGGCGGGTCCGTCTGGCCGTCGCGGACCGACCGGACGACCCGGACGTAGTAGCCGGCCAGTACCACCGCCGGAAGTAGCAGAAAGCTCAACAGCGCCAACGCACCGCCGATGACGAGCGTTTTCAGTCTGTCCTCGCCGTTTTGCGGATAGTGCAGTGATTCGCGTAACATCTGAACCCCCTCTGAAGGATCTAGTACGGCGGCTCGAAGCTTATACCTGCCCTGCCGCGAGTTAGCTTACTCTTCGACGATGCGACTGCCGCCGGGCGGCAGGAACTCCTGAATCAGGTCCGGGCTGGCGACCTTTCGCACGAAGGAATCGTCGGCAAAGCGTTCTCGGAAGACCCGGTAGAGCCGTTTCGCGGCGTCGTTCTGGGCGTACTTTCCGGGTTCCATCCGGACCGACGTCGCGGCGTCGCCTTCGATTGCCGACGGCGGTCCGCCGATAACCCGGGTGTCGGGCTCGCACCGAATCCCCACGGCGACCCCGACCTCCGTGTCCTCGAAGTAGGTCCGGTCTCCACGGATGGCGAAACCGCCCTTCTCCAGATACTCCCCGCTTTCGGGCGTCTTCGACACCTGGTCGTGGTCGACCATGTAGACGTCGGCGGCGTACTTGCCCTCCTTCCAGATAGTCGAGTACGAGACGGCGAACTGCGCTGCCTCCTCTAGACTCCGCTGGGGAATGTCGATATTTTCGCTGGCCGATTCGCTGGGGCCCGTCGCCTTCAGGACAGTGGCGGGGCCGCCGTGGGCCTGAGTGTGGAAGAACCGGTCGCCGGGTTCGAGGTACTTCTTGACGATGTCCTCGTTCTGGTCGGCGTTGCGCCCGCCGATGACGAGGTAGTCGTCGCTGGTGTGGAACCACCGGAAGCGCTCGTACCACTGCTCGGACTGGCGAACCGGTATCGAGGGTTTCGAGAGCCAGTCGACGTCGGCTGCCTCCTCGGCCTCGTCGTCCCCGGTACTCGCTCCGTCCTCGTCGCCGGCCTCCCACTCCTCGCGCCGGCGTTCGATCTCTTCGAGCTGTTCCCTGGTCTCTGCGACGGCCTCCTCGGCACCCTCGCGCTTTTCTTCGATGCGTTTGGCTTCCCGGTAGAGCCTGTCGGCGTTCTTCTCGACGCCGGTATCGACTTCGAGCGTGACCCGATGGTCACCGATCCCGACGGTGACGGTCCCCTCGCTGCCGTCCACGTCGACGACGGCCTCCGCTTCGGGGATTCCCTTGTCCGCACCCTCGGCAAAACGGGCCTCGATGTCCTCCCAGGGAACGTCGTCGGCCCGGGCCCGTCTGACCGTCGAGAGGATGTCGTCAACGAGGTCGTAGTTGGCGTAGAGAGACTCGGCCTTCTCTCGCTCGGCCTCGGCCTGGCGTTCGAAGTCCTCGATCGCCCCCTCTTGCTGTTCGATGATCCGCTGTTGCTTTTCGATCTGGGACTCGAAGTCCGGCCGGTCCCGGCCGGTGTCCTCCGGCTCGACCGTGAACCGGACGTTCGTGTAGTAGTCGTCGATGGCCTCGTTAAACGACTCGAACGGCTCGCTCTCGAGGTCGACGTGTTCTTCGATCGGTACGGGTGCGACGTCGACGCGCCGACGGTCTCCGGCACCTCCGCCGTCTCCTTCGCCCCCACCGTTCTCCTCGGCTTCTTCGTAGTACACTCGAGGGTCCAGGTCCGCAGTTTCGAGACGTCGGGAGAGGTGCTGGACAGTCTCGTACACGGCGTCTATCTGGTCGTCGGTGATGTCCGCTACGTCGACTGTTTTGGCGACGCCAGCCCGGGTACAGAGTTCCTCGCCCCAGAGGCCGCCGAAGTTACACTGGGTCGCCAGCGTCCGGACGAGGTCCGAGTCGGACTCCCGGATGCGGGCGGCGAATCCGTCCCGGTCGACGCTCAGCGGGTCGAAGCGGGCGCCGGGGAATTCGTACTGGCTACCCGGTGCGACTGTCCGGGACTTCAACCGTACCGTGTCGAGGCAGTCGACGACCTCGCCGACGCCGTCGAGGACGGCGAAGTTGCCGTCACCGAACAGTTCCGCGACCAGCGTCGTCGTGCCGTCGTCGCGTTCGAACTCCAGGGAGACGATGCGGTCGAACTCGAACTGCTCGACGCCGACGAGTTCTGCGCCCTCCATCCGGTTTCGCAGCATCATCGCGAAGTTCGGCGGCCGTTCCGGGGCCGGCGGAACGTGGGCCGGGTCGGCCAGACGGAGGTGTTTGGTCTCACCCAGGTCGACCAGGAGTTCGAGACGGCCGTGGTCGAAGTCCCGGAGTTTGAGCCGCACGAGGTCCTCTTCGTAGAGATAGGCCTTGTCGACCCGGGCACCTCGGTAGGCGTCGAGTTCCCGGACCAGCGCGGCCAGGTCGACGCTGGTCAGCTCCCGCTTTGGCTCCATACGAAAGCCCTTCTGCCAGGCTGCCGGAAAGAGGTGTCGTTCGCGCCGCCCGACCGGCCGGGCACCTTCGGCTCGCGGACCGCCACAGGGGGACGGCCGCGGAACGGTTACCGGGTTAACCCGGGGTTTTTTGACCCACTCGGCTGGGTTTATCGATTGTGATATTTCGCGGGAAAGGTTGAATAAGCGCAACGGACCCTCGACGTACGAGGCAATTCCATGCCCCGTGACATCCTCTCAGTGCTCCTTACCGGGGTCGACACCGACCCCGCCGACGGGGGCGAGGACGATGACGATGCTGATGATGACGTCGTGGAAGAGAGGACCGACGTCTCCGACGCCGACCGGGACGACAGGTCCGACGGAGACGCGGACGGACCTGCCGACGACGGCACTGACGAGTCACAGCCGGCACGCGGCGAGGTCGACGCCGGTGAGTCCGACACTGACGAGGGTGGCGACGCCGACGCTGACAGCGCTCCCGACGGGGCGGACGACGCGGTGGATTCTGCGACGCCGGAACCAACGGGTGACCATACGAGCATGTCTGATGCGGAATACACTACCGACGAATCGGAAGAGGAGACGTCTGTCGACGGCGACCGCCTCGAGCGGGCGATGGCTGCCGTCGGATTCGGGTCGGACGACGCGAGGCTCCTGGAGAACGACGGTGCGGACGGCGACGCCGAACTCGGGTTTCGAGCCGTCGACGTCGAGGAAGCGTACGGGATGGGGCCGGGGAACGAGATTCTATCGAAACATGCCCGGAACGTTTCGAAGGTCACTGCCAGGCCCGTCGACACTGACCGTGCGTCCAGGGTGGCGTCCGTCGCCCGCCAGCAGGCCGCCAAGGACGTCCCGCCCTCGGCGTTCGTCGGAACGTACGCCAAAGCGCTGGAACGGCTCACCGACGACGCATTCGAAGAACTGGCCGAAGGAGCCGACCCCGAGGCCGTTCGCGACCGACTCGTCGCGGCACTCAAAGCGACGATGGTCGACGTGCAGGTCGGCGTCGACGAGTTCGCCGACGCCGACGTCGCGCCGCTGGCCGAGGACGAGTACATCCCCGAACTGACCTTCGAGGAGGTGTTCGACGCGATCCCCTATCCCGTCTTCCTCATCGACGACGAACACACGCTTCTCGAGTACAACGAGGGGCTCAGCATAATGCTCGGCCTCGACGCCGACCACCGCGAATTCCTCGGCGGCGACAACCGCGAGACGATCGCGGCGGCCACCTACACCGACGGAAGTCGGCACAACAGCCTCGTCGACAAGGTGGCGATGAATCCCCGGGACGCCGAGGAGCACTGGGACGTCGAACGCGTCGACCCCGACAACGAGTACACCGAACACATCGTCTACCAGGACACCAGCGTCTCCACGAACACCGAAGGCGAGGAGACGCACATCGCGTTCCTTGCAGTGCCGTTTTTCGACGACGACGGCGACTTGAAAGGCGTCTTCGAGTTCGTCGAGGACCGTAGCGACGAGGTCCTCCACCAGCAGGGCGTCACGGACCTGGTCAACGAGGTGACCGACACCCTCCACGCCATCGGAGACGGCAACCTCTCTGCCCGCGCCGAGTTCGAAGACGAACACGACGTGATCGAAAACGAACTCCTCGAGCTGACGACGGACGTCAACCAGATGGCCGACAACTTCCAGGACCTCATCCGCGACGTCGACGAGAAGACAGGCGAACTGGCCGAATCCATCGATCGAGCGACGACGTCGGCCCACAACATCAACCAGAAAGTGAACGAACAGAACACGTCGCTCGAACAGGTCGCAAACGAGATGGAGGACTTCTCGGCCACGATGGAGGAGGTCGCCGCGAGTTCGAGCGAGGTGGCTTCGGCCGCAGAACGAGCACTCGAAGAGGCCGACGACGGCGTCGAGTCCGGCCAGGACGCCCGGGACGTCACCGTCGAGGTGATGGAGATAAGCGACCGGCTCGTCGACACGGTCGAACAGCTCGACGAATACATGAACGAGATCGGAGAGGTCGTCGAGGTCATCTCCGAAGTGGCCGACCAGACGAACATGCTGGCCCTCAACGCCAACATCGAGGCTGCCAGAGCGGGGGAAGCCGGGTCCGGGTTCGCGGTCGTCGCTGACGAGGTGAAGAACCTGGCGAACGAAACCCAGGAGCACACCGAGGAGATCGCAGACCGGATCGAGATGATCCAGGACCAGGCGAGCGAGACGGTCGACGAAGTCGAAGAGTCACACGACCGGATCCAGGACGCAGAGACGGAGATACAGAACGCGCTGGATTCTCTGGAGACCATTTCGGACAAGGTCGGCGCGGCTGCCGACGGCATTCACGAAGTCGCCGACGCCAACGACGAGCAGGCAGCGACGGTCGAGGAGGTCATGGCGACCGTCGACGACGTGCGCGACGACGCCAAGGAAGTCTCCTCGATGACCGAAGACATCGTTCACGAGGCCGAACGGCAGGAGAGCCACGTGTTCGAGCTCTCCGACCAGGTGACCAAACTCTCGTCGAACACCGGCGACGGCGAGCCGCACGAACAGTGACACGAGCGTCCCACACCACGGGTAGTCGTCCGTCGTCCGAGGGCTAGCGCAGGACCCGGTTTACCCACCTGTCCGGGTGGTCGAACTCCTCGTCGGTCGGCAGATTGTCGGGCTGCTCCCAGACGCGACCGGCCGCTGCGATGCCGTGTGCGTCGGCCACCGCCTCGAAGAACTCCTTGCCACGCTCGTACTGGCGGCGTTTGACGCTCAGACCCAGGAGCCGGCGGAACAGTCGTTCGACCGGGCCGCGCCCCCGCCGTCGCTCGTCGAGTTTGCGCCGGAGGTCTTCGTACTCGTCGTCGAAGGCCCGGTCCATCAGCAGTTCGGCGTAGCCCTCGACGGCGGTCATGGTCACGTCGAGTTCCCCGAGCATCGTCCGGTCGAGCGACCCGTTAGCGAGTTTGGCCACAGTCTCTTCGAGGGCCTCCTCCATGTGGGCCGGGAGCCAGGGAGCGGCACCGAACTCGGCGGCGTGGGCGACCTCGTGGAAGGCGATCCAGCGCCGGAATCGGTCGCGGGGAACCGACAGCGAGTCGGCAACCCGGTGGATGTTCGGGCGGACGAAGTAGAGGGCGTGGTCGTCTCCGTCTGCCAGCAAGAGCGGGTCGTACTGGCCGAGGACGTTCTTCGAGAGGAAGGACAGGGCCAGTGCCATGGTTCCGGTGTTGATCGACCGGGCGATACCGGGAATGTAGCTGGCCTGGCTCTCGACCGGGGCCATCACCCGCTCGAAGGTGGCGACGTTGGCGTCGATCCAGTGGTGGCGGTGTTGAATCTCGACGGTTTCGGGCAGGTCGAACTCGATGGCGCTGACCGACCGGACCTCGTCGCGGGCGTCACCGACGTCGGTGGCGTAGGCCCGGCGTTCGTCGTCCGGGACGTCCAGGTCGCCCGCCGGCGTCGCTGCTTTCGCGGCGTCGGCCACGGCCCCCCAGTCGATCGGCCCTGTGCCCGTGGCTCCTGTCACGGCCCTGACGCTGCGATAGAATCCCATGCCCCGACAAGGCCACCGTCGAAGAAATGTCTTCTCCCTACTCGGCCGGAGACGCCTCGATGCCGGACGACTCCGCTTCCCTCTCCTCGCTTTCGGATCCGCTGTTCATGAACCGCCTGGCAGCCACTGCCAGCCCGACGACCACGAGCAACGCGAGGACGGGTCCGGCCTTGCTCCCGGACGTCGCCTCGTCCTCGGATTCGTCGCCTTCGACGGCCACTGACGTCCCCGATTCCTCCGTTTCGTCGGCCTTGCTACCACCCCGACCGGAGAAGGGGGCGTGTGCCGTTACGGGCGAGTCGTCCAGGTGGAGTTCGAACAGCGTAATCTCCATGTCCGGACAGTCGGTCACGAGGACCATAGGCGTTGTCCCGGTTCCCAGTCCGTTTCCCGGTTCGCCCGGCGTCCGGATCGTTCCACCGTCCCGGGTCCGGTACGTTTAAGCGCCAGTCGGATGGGGCATGGTGTATGAGTGACCGCGGGAACCGGCCCCTGGACGTACTGGAAGCATCTGTCGGCTCAGAGGTAACCGTCCGGCTCAAGGACGGCGAGGAGTACGAGGGCGTCCTCGCGGGCTACGACCAGCACATGAACCTGGTCGTCGAGGCGGGCGAAGACACAACGATTATACGCGGCGATAACGTCGTTTCCATACGTCCATGACTGGCGCAGGAACCCCGAGCCAGGGGAAGAAAAACACCACGACGCACACGAAGTGTCGGCGGTGTGGCGAGAAGTCGTATCACGTGAAGAAAGGCGAGTGTTCAGCGTGCGGATTCGGCAAGTCTGCCAAGCGTCGTGACTACGCCTGGCAGGGCAAGTCCGGCGAGTAACATGCACGAGAAGTGCGGCGTCGTCGGCGTCTCACTGCAGGACCGCGGCGCCGCCCGCCCGCTTTACTACTCTCTCTAC
>CAZGAX010000158.1:0-8084 GCA_964523745.1 uncultured Halobacteriales archaeon
GCGCGGATTCTCCAGGTAGCGCTCGAGGTAGACCGAGTCGTTGTCGAAGTACGCTTCACCCTCCCGCTGGGCGGACTCCAACTGGTCCTCGACGTCGTCTTCGTCGCGGACGATCTTCATTCCCCGACCGCCACCGCCGCCCTCGGCCTTGATGGCGACGGGATAGCCGTGCTCCTCGGCAAATTCCTCGACCGCCGCGGGGTCGTCGACCGGCTCGGTGGTGCCGGGGACGATAGGCACGTCCGCCTCGTCCATGAGCTGGCGGGCCTTCGTCTTCTCGCCGAGGCGCTCCATCGCGTCGGCCGACGGACCGATCCACGTGATCCCGTCGGTCTCCTCGACTTTCTCCGCGAAGTCTGCGTTTTCCGCGAGAAAGCCGTAGCCCGGGTGGATGGCGTCGGCGTCGGCCCGTCGGGCAGCGTCGATGACCGCGTCCTGGTCGAGGTAGGAATCGGCCGCTCGTGCCGGACCGACGTTGTAGGCCTCGTCGGCGTATCGGACGTGGCCGCCGTTCCTGTCCGCCTCGGAATAGACGGCGACCGTGCCGACGTCCAGCTCCTCGCAGGCTCGCATCACCCGAACGGCTATCTCACCACGGTTCGCTACCAGTACCTTCTCGAACATGCTGTATGACAGTCGTGTGGTGACCTGTGTCGCACTTATATCTTGCTAGCCTGCCCCTCGCGTGACGTCGGGGCCACCGAAGTCGGGCTCTCGGGTCCGTTTCCGATCAACCGCCGTCCGTCCCCTTACGCGCCGAGGCGCCGTGTAGGAGGGGCGAGCTACCCACATGACTTATGTGAGCGCCGAACCTCGACGTGGAACAATGAAGATCCGTATCGACGGAGACCCTGGCGACCGCACTGCGTCCGCCATCGCCGCTGCCATTTCGGAGTACCTCGACGAAACCGTCGAGGTGGTCACGGCGACTGAAACCGACGGGTCCGGACCGACGGAGAAACCCGAGGACGAACAGGCGGACGAGGACGAGGTCATCATGACCCTGACCGACGAGGAAGTGAGAGCCAACGTCGAGGACATCAAAGAGGGCGGTCCCGAGCGGGGCTTCGAGTTGATCGAGAAGCTCGGCAAGGCGTTCGTCCGCGACCGCCTCGACATGATCTTCGACGAGATCAACTTCGAGGACGGGACGTTCGCGAACTTCGGTGCCGACGAGCGTCTCCCGGCCGACGGCATGATCGTCGGGTCCGGGTCGATCGACGGCAAGCGCGCCTTCTTCGCCGCCAACGACTACACCGTGAAGGCCGGCTCGCAGGGCAAGATGGCGAGCGAGAAACACAACCGGATCACCGAACGGGCCGGCGACGCTCGCGCCCCGATCGTCCGGCTCATCGACTCCACCGGCGCCCGGCTGAGCCCGGGCGAGCGGACGGAGGGCGAAACCCACGCCGACCGCCTGGGCGGCGCCCGCATCTTCCACACGATGTCCCACCAGTCCGGGCAGATTCCCCAGATCGGCGTCCTCTACGGCCCGAACATCGCCGGCTCGGCATACATCCCCGTCTTCTGTGACTTCCTTATCATGGTCGAGGAAATATCTGGAATGGCCATCGCAGCGCCGCGCGTCGTCAAGGAAGTCGTCGGCGAGGATATCACGATGGAGGAACTCGGCGGGTCGGCCGTCCACGCGAGGGAATCGGGAAGCGCCGACGTCGTCGTCTCCACGGAGGAGGAGGCGGCCGAGGCCGTCCGCGACCTGTTCACGTACCTTCCCGAGCACTACGACGCCGACCTCCCGTCGGTTCCCCCGTCCCCGCCGGCCAAGGACCCCGAGGGACTCGAGGGAGTCCTCCCGCAGGACTCCAACAAGCCGTACGACGTGCACGAAGTGATCGACCGGGTCGTCGACGGCGACTCGTTCTTCGAGCTAAAGCCCGACTTCGCCCCGGAACTCGTCACGGGCTTTGCCCACGTCGACGGCCAGCCCGTCGGCATCGTCGCCAACCAGCCCAACCGCGTCAGCGGCGCGCTGTTCCCCGATTCGGCGGACAAGGGCGCCGGGTTCATCTGGCAGTGCGACGCGTTCGGCATCCCGCTGGTCTTCCTCTGTGACACGCCCGGGTTCATCCCCGGCTCGCAGGTCGAACGCGACGGCGTCCTCAAGAAGGGACGAAAGATGGTGTTCGCCGCCTCCTGCGCCCAGGTTCCGAAGTTCTGCGTCATCACCCGGAAGGCCTACGGCGCCGGGGTGTACGCCATGTGCGGCCCGCCGTTCGGCGCCGACTCGACGCTCGCCCTCCCGACGGCCGAAATAGCCGTCATGGGCCCGGAAGCCATCGTCAAGGCGCTCTACACCGACGACATCGAGGACATCGACGACCCCGAGGAGCGCGAGGCGTTCATCAGGGAGCACAAGGCCGAGTACCGCAAGGACATCCGCAAGCAGGCCGGGTCGATGCAGGTCGACGAACTGATCCCGGCCGGGGACCTCAGAAACCAGCTCATCCAGCGCCTCGAAACGTTCGAGCACAAGCCCCGCGACGACCCCGACCGCCTCCACGCCTCGATCCTCTTCTAGCGTTCGATACGGCCGTTTCGACGAGCCGTTCACCGACGACGGCTCCTCAGGGTTTCGCGAGGTAGCCGCTGTCCACGGGCAGCGAGACGCCGGTGACGCAGGCAGACATGTCCGACCCGAGGTAGAGGACCGCGTTTGCGGCGTCCCTCGGAACGCCGCGTTCCATGGCGGGAGCGACGGCGTATCGGTCGAGCCGCTCTGGATTGCTGGGTTCTTGCTCGTTGGAGGCCTCGCTCATCGGCGTCTTGATGAACCCGGGGAGGACCGCGTTGACGCGGATACCGTCTCCCGCGTACTCCATCGCCGCGACGCGAGTGAGCGAATCGACCGCCGCTTTCGACGCCGAATACGCACAGCGACCCGTGAATCCCCGCTCGCCGGAGACGGACGCGGTGTTGATTATCGAGCCGCCGTCGCCGGCGAGCATGGCGTCGATGCCGTACTTCAGGCCGTGGAAGACGCCGTTCAGGTTGACGTCGATGACTGCGTCGAAGGCCGACTCGTCGTACCTGGCCACCTCTTCGCTCGGCCCGAGGACCCCGGCGTTGTTGTGCAACACGTCGAGACCGCCGTACGTCTCGATAGCGACCTCGATGGCGTGTTGGACGTCAGCCGCCCGAGAGACGTCGGTTTCGACGAACGTCGCGTCGCCGCCCGCGTCGGCGATGTCGTCGACGGTGGCCTTGCCCCCCTCGACGTCGACGTCGGCGACGACGACCTTCGCGCCTTCCTCCGCGAACCGTTTCGCGGTGGCCTGGCCGATACCCGTCGCGGCTCCGGTGATGAGTGAAACGTCGTCCTGGACTAACATGCTGGCAGATCGTCTCGGTTTCGGGGGCCGACCACCAAATAAGTACGCGCTCCCCGGAGGTCTATCGCCGGTCGGTGCCCCGCTAGACCGCGAACCATCAGTGAACGGTGGGAACGCCGTTTTTCTTGAGCTGGCGGGCGATCAGGTTCTTCTGGATCTCCGTGGTACCGCCGGCGATCCGGCGGCCGCGGGCGAACCGGTAGAGGTACTCCAGGGGGTGGCCCTGCTGGTAGCCGTTGGCGCCGTGGACCTGCAGGGACTCGCTGGCCACCTCCTCGGCGAGCATGCTGGCCTTGTACTTCGCGATGGAGGTCTTCATGGGGTCGGGGATCCGCCCGTTCTCGACGGCGTACCGCCCGGCCTGGTAGGTGTAGGTCCGTGACTGCTGGAGGTCCGTGACCAGCTCCGCGAGCTTCCACTCGATGCCCTGGAAGTCGCCGATCGGCTGGCCGAACTGCTCGCGCTGCTGGGCGTAGTCGAGTGCCTTCTCCAGCGAGCACAGCGCCAGACTGTTCGAGAAGACGGCGCTCCCGAGGCGTTCCCAGTTCAGCGCCTTGAGCTGGTCCTTGAAGCCGTCGTCGCCGTGGGTGAGGAGGTTCTCCTCGGGGATGACCACGTCGTCGATGTAGAACTGCGACTGCTTCTCGCCGGCCATGTTGGTGAAGTGTTCTGCCATCTCGACGCCCGGGTCGTCGAGGTCCAGGATGACTGTCCCCATCCCGTCGGGGAACTTCGTCCAGACGACCGCCGTGCTCGAGTCGACGGCGCAACTCACCCATATCTTCTCGCCCGAGAGGACGTACTCCCCGTCCTCTCTTCGGACCTCGGTGTTCATCGACTGGACGTCCGACCCGGCCTCGGGTTCCGAGATGGCCACGACGACGTAGTCTTCGGCCTCGATCACCGGCGGGAGGTACTTCTCCTTGGCCGCCTCGGTCCCGAACATCTCGATGGTTCGCGGCCCCAGGAACTGCTGGTTCACGAGGTAGGACGCGGTGTCCGGACAGACGCGACCGACGGCCTCGACGACGAGCATCGCCTCGAACTCGGTCATTCCCCCGCCGCCGTACTCCTCGTCGAAGTTGATGCCGAGAAAGCCCTCGCGGGCGAGGGTCCTGGCGTTCTCCCACGGCATCTCCCCCTGCCACTCGAAGGCCGACTCGGCGAACTCCTCCTCGGCGATTCGCTCGATAGAATCGACTAACATCCGCTGCTCCTGGTTCAGGTCATACATCACCTGAGTAGTCGCTGTGGGTTCCTCTTAACAATTTTGTTGGTCTGAACGCCACCAGCCGCCCGGTTCTGTGGATTCTGCGAGCGGCCGTCAGGTCGTCCGGGGTGGTCAGTATCTTTAATATCGGCCTGTCCAGAGTTTCAGGAGTGACTTGGGAAACCATCGAGCGGACCGACCACGCGGAGGGTATCGTCCGGATATCTCTCGACCGGCCGGAGACGCACAACGCCCAGAACCCCCAGATGATCGACGAAATCGACGAGGCCGTCCGGGCCGTCGAGGCCGAAGACGACTCGCGCGTCCTCGTCTTCGACGGCAACGGCCCGTCGTTTTCCTCCGGTCACGACCTCGGCCGGGACGGCTACACGAAAGAGTGGACCGTCGAGGAGCGACTCGAGTACGAGGAGGAGTACTACTTCGAGCGGGTGCTGACGATCCGCGACCTGGAACTCCCGACGATCGCCCAGGTCCACGGCTACTGCGGTGCGGCGGGCATGATGCTCACGTCCGTCTGTGACATCGCCGTCGCGACCGAGGACGCCACGTTCCAGAACCCGGTCCAGCGAATGGCGGCCGCCGGCGTCGAACTGCCGTTCGAACCCTGGGAGGTCGGGTTCCGGAAGGCCAAGGAGCTGCTGTGGACGGGCGAGAGCATCTCCGGCGCGGAGGCCCACAGGCTGGGCATGGTGAATCGAGCGGTGTCCGGGGACGACCTCCAGGACGAGACGATGGAACTGGCGACGAAGATCGCTCGAATGCCGCCGTTCGCGGTCAAGCTCTCGAAGAAGTCCCTCAACCACCTCCGTGACGAGATGGGCCAGCGGTCCGCCTACGAGTACCACCTGATGGCCCACCAGCTCTCTCACGCCAGCGAGGAGTGGGACACCTGGCACGAGGAAGCCAACGAGATCATCGAGGAGGAAGGCATGTCCGCCTGGGTCGACCACCGGGACGAGCCGTTCGACGCCGACGCGGACGAGTAGGCGATTTTCCGACCGAGTTACGCTATCTCGCCGGCCTCGCGGAGCGTCGCTATCTCGTCTCCGGTGAGGCCTGCGTCTCGTAGGACCTCGTCGGTGTGTTCTCCGAGTTCGGGCACGTCGGTCCCGGCAGCGTCGGGACGGTGCGTGCCGTGGGCTGGAAAGCCGAGACGCGGCAATGGACCGTCCTCGTCGCCGTCCACGACCACGTCCCGCGCTTCCAGCTGGGGGTGGTCGTAGGCCTCCTGCGGCGTGAGGACGGGAGCAGTCATGGTGTCGTCGTCGAGCGTCGCCGCCCACTCGTCGCGTGGCTTCTCCGCGAAGACCGCATCCAGTTCCTCGCGAAGGGCTTCCAGTTCGGCCGGGTCGTCGGTCCCGTGTGTCCCGAGGAGGTCTTCGCGGCCGATCGACTCGCAGAACGCCCGCCAGAACCGCGGTTCCAGCGCGGCCAGGGTGACGTGCCCGCCGCCGGCACACTCGTAAACGTCGTACCAGGGGAACTTCCCGGTCAGCGGCGTCTCGCGGGGCCGGGGATTCTCGTCCCGGAACGCCCGGTGAGCCACGACCTGCGAGAACGACGCGACGACGTCGGTCATCGAGACGTCGACGTACTCGCCGCCGGTGTTGCCGAGTTCGCGGGACGCCAGCGCGCCGACGATGGCAAAGGCCGAAAAGAGCCCGCCGCCGAGGTCGCCGATGGTGTAGCCCGGGATGGCGGGGTCGCCGTCGGCCTCCGCTCGCGTCATGTCGACGAGCCCTGCCAGCCCGACGTAGTTGAGGTCGTGTCCCGCCCGGTCCGCGAACGGTCCGGTCTGGCCGTAGCCCGTCAGCGAGCAGTAGATTATCTCCTCGTTGTACTCGCGGACGGTCTCGTAGTCGATGTCGAGTTTGTCGACGGTCCCGGGTCGGAACTGCTCGAAGACCACGTCGGCGCCGGCCACCAGTCGGTAGAAGGCCTCCGTGCCCGCTTCGCTCTTGAGGTCGATGGCCACGCTTCGCTTGCCGCGGTTCAGCATGTCGAACACCGCGCCGACGTCGCGGTCGGTCAGCGGCGGAATTTCGCGGCCGGGGTCGCCGACCCCGGTGTCCTCTACCTTGACCACGTCGGCACCGGCGTCGGCCAGGAGCTGGGTCGCGTACGGACCGGGAAGTAGCTGCGTCAGATCGAGGACCCTCACGGTATCCAGGCGCATACCTCAAGATGCGCACACCGTCATTTAACAATACCGCTGCGCCGGGCAGTGCGAGCGGTCGAGCAGTGGAGCGGTGTAGCGGTCGGGCGGTCGGGCGGTGGAGCGGTGATGACGACGGCCAGCGGTCCGGGTCGGGTGACGGATCCGACCGGCGGAAGCCGGCCCCGACAACACTTATTGTACCGGCAGCGGACTCTCAAAGCGACATGGAGATCGGAACGGGCCTCTTTACGTGCCAGCACCGACCCGACGACCCGAGGTCGACCGAGGCGGTCTACGACCAGATGCTCGAGATCGCCCGGGGAATCGACGACGCCGGCCTCGCGAGCGCCTGGGTCACGGAGCACCACTTCACCGACGACGGCTACATCTCCGGCGTCATGCCTGCACTGGGAGCCCTGGCGGCGGCCACGGAGGACGTCACGGTCGGCACCCGCATCGCCGTCGCCCCGTTCTACGACCCGGTTCGCCTCGCGGAGGACGCCGCGACGGTCAGTCTGCTGTCGGGCGGTCGCCTGTCGCTGGGACTCGGGTCGGGCTATCGCGACCGGGAGTTCGAGGGCTTCGGAGTTCCGAAAGACGAGCGGGTCGAGCGGACCGTCGACGCCGTCGAACTGCTCCGGGCGGCCTGGTCACCCGGACCGCTAGACCACGAGTCGCCGTTTCACGACGTCGACCCCACCGTCTCGGTGACTCCCAAGCCGACGCAGGCCCCCGAAATCGTCCTCGGGGGGACCTCCCGGGCGTCGATGCGGCGGGTGGCGAACCACGGCGACGGCTGGGCGGCCCCGTGGTCCATCTCGATGGACGGGGTGCGAAAGCGCATCGACCACGTCCACCGGATGCGCGACGAGGCGGGCGTCGACGGGGCGTTCACCGTCTACATGGCCCAGCCGTGTTTCGTCGCCGACACGGAGGAGGCTGCCTGGGACGCCATGCGCGACGGCTACCTCTACATGAAGCGAAAGTACGAGGAGTGGAACCGGCCGGTCCCCGAGCAGGACCCAGAGGAGGGCGACGTCTTCTCCGAGGAAGAAAAGGAGACGCTACGGGACCAGGCCATCCTGGGGCCGCCCGAGACGGTGATCGACGAGATAGAGACCCGCTTTGCCCCCCTGGCGGACTATCAGGACGACATTCACCTGGTCCTCCGGACGTACGTTCCGGGCGTCGAGACGGACGCGATCCTCGAGTGCATCGACCGCCTCGGCGACGAGGTTGCCCCGCACTTCCGGTAATCCCGACCACCGCCCCGTCACCACCACTCGGCCGCCACCTGTCCGTTATCAGCGGGCCCCCCCCCCCCCCCACCCCACAAAAAAAACAC
>CAZGAX010000159.1:0-8007 GCA_964523745.1 uncultured Halobacteriales archaeon
CGGTGATGACGCCGTCGGAGCCGGCGTCGACGGCCTTCTGGAACTGCCCCGCCCAGTCCTCGCTGTAGTCCGGAGCCAGGGCCGTCGAGCCGTCGACCGTGACGCCGTTGGCTTCGAGGACCCGCTTGTAGTTCTTGTAGACGTCCTTGCCGAAGCTGTAGTTGGCGTAGTAGATCCAGACGCTCTCGATGTTGGTCTCCGTGGCTACGTACTTGCACCGCTGAGCGCGTCCATCGCGACCGTCTCGTTCGCACGGAAGACGTTGTCGCTGCAAGTCGCTTTGTCCCCAGTGATCGACTGGGCGGCCGCCGGGGCGACCATGTACGGCGTCTGCGTCTCGTTTGCCACGTTGTTCACGACAGTCTTCGCGTTGGCGGAGCTGGTCCCACCCACGAGGAAGTCGACGTCGAACTGGTTGACGTACTCGTCGGCGATGGTCTGGGCGCTCTTGTCGCCGGCAGAGTCCGAGACGATGATCTCGTACGTGACGTCGCCGACTTCGACCTCGTACTGGCCCGTCCCGGCGTCGGGACCGGGGACGGACGTGGAGTCGCCACCTTTGTACTTCAGACCGGCGTAGAACGGCCAGAGCGTCGAATTACCGTAGTAGGCGAGCGCACCGGAGTGGGGGTTGAACCACCCGAGGCGCACGCTTCCGGACACCCCGCCACCGGGCGTCGACGTTCCGCCGTCGCCGGTACCGTCGCCACCGTCGCTCGGCGTGTCGTTCCCGCCATCTTCACCGTCACCGCCACCGTTACAGCCAGCAAGTCCGGCAACACCCGCCGCACCCACTGTGCTAAGCACACGTCTCCGAGTGATGTCATTCGAGTCCATGACGGATGATAGTACGGAAGATAACGGCCAAAAAACCAGACGTTAATATATTAACTATACGTTGTCGTGATTGACGTTAACACGCGCCAGTTCCCGGTTTCGTTCTCAGTATCGAGTTTTCCAGCGCCCCACACACTTATAAGTGAAGTCGGGTTTAAGTATCCCCCGGCTGGAGGTCGTCGAGGACGCCGACGACTCGCTCGACGATCTTCTGTTCGCCACGGCGGAGGTTCTTCGAGACGGCTGGCTTGGAGACGTCGAACTCGTCGGCGAGGGTCCCGAGCGTCGCCTGTCGCGGGGATTCGAAGTACCCACCGGCCACGGCGGCTCTCAGGGTCTTCCGTTCGACCTCCGAGAGGTCCCGACACCCGTCTACGAGTTCCATCGCCGGTCTGGCGTTCTGGATCAGTTCCTGGAGGTCGGGGAGGCTGTTCTGTTCGCGGGAGACGATGGCGAAATCGTTGTTTTGCTCCAGGTCGGAGAGGGTCTT
Organism: uncultured Halobacteriales archaeon; assembly: GCA_964523745.1. Taxonomy (GTDB): domain Archaea; phylum Halobacteriota; class Halobacteria; order Halobacteriales; family Haloarculaceae; genus CAZGAX01. The sequence goes on from CAZGAX010000159.1 coordinate 1,328, forward strand.
GTCTGCCCGGTCGGCGGAGTCGAAGCCGACGTGCCACAGTTCGGAGCCGTCCTCGATGAAGAAGGGGCCGGTGATGTAGCCGTCGTTCGTCCGGATAGTCCGCATCGCGTCCGTCTCGTTGATGATGGTGTGGATGTGGGCGACGTCGTCCCAGCGCTTGAGCAGCGTGTAGTCGTGCATGTTACCGTGGTCTCGCAGTGCACGAAGCCCGGCGTCGAGCTGGTCGCGGCCGTCGGATTTGACCACCATGCGTGTCTCCAGTTCCCTCGACGACTCGTCGAACTCCCAGTGGAACGTGGAAAAGGACACGTCGTGGTCGTCCGACGTGTCGATGTACGGGCAGTCGTACTGCTCCATGTCCATCGCAATGTCGATCATCGTCCGGTCCTTGCAACTTCCGTGCACGCCGTCGCTATTAAGTGTGATCCCGGTTCCGTCTGGCGATGGTCGTCCCTCGTGCCGGTCGGAGACGGCCGCTTAGACGCTCTCGAAGAAGGTGACCAGTCGGTCGTTGACCGCCGGCGCTCGCTCGATGAAAAACAGGTGCGAACCGCCCTCGTCGAAGAACCGGGCCGAGGCGTCCTGAATCCGTTCGGCGAGCTGCCGGCCGTTGTCGACGGGAAGGACGCGGTCGCGTTCGCCGTGGAGGACGAGCGTCGGCAGGTCGAAGCCGTCGAGGTAGTCACTCCCGTCGAAGGCTTCGACGCCCGCAGCCTGCCACTCGCGAGCCCGGTCGGAGGCATCTGACTCCAGGCGGGCGGCGACGATGTCGTCGATGACGGCCGGCTCGTCGGTCCAGAATTCGTCGGTAAACGCCGGCTCCATCTTGTACTCGATGGACTCGGCCCGGTCGTACTCCGGGGGAACTTCGAACATGCGAGTGAGCGTCTCCTCGGGCGTCGGCACGGCGTCCTCGCCGCCGTGTGTCGTACACATGAGCACCAGCGACCTGGCCCGGTCGTAGTCGTGGACGTACTGCTGGGCGATCATCCCGCCCATGCTGGCGCCGACGACGTGTGCCGACTCGACCCCGGCGTCTGCGAGCACCGCCTCGAGGTCGCCGGCCATCTCCGATATCGTGTAAGGTCCCTCCGGCTCGTCGGAGGCGCCCGTTCCCCGGTTGTCCCACAGGAGCAGGTCGTAGTCGTCGACTAACGCCGTTCGCTGCCAGTCCCACATCCAGCGTCCGTATCCCAACCCCTCGACCAGAACGACCGTCTCCCCGTCGGCCACGCCGTCCCGCTCGTACGCCAGTTCCACCCCGTCGTGTTCCGCGTACGGCATATCCCGGGTTGAGGAACGTCACTGTCTTGACCCTTCCGACTCGGTACACGGCGCGAGAAACGTGGTCGTCACCGGCGGCTCCACCGCACGCTACTGGGGGCTCATCCCGAACTGCCGTGACGTGAGCACGCCTGGATAGAATCGGACGTGGAGAAGGATCGTACGCGTAAACAACATACATTTAATCTGGTTCGAACGAAGGTTTCTCCCGCGAAAACTACTGTAGCCAGATAGTAGTTGACACCTACTCGACCGCTCGGCGGCCAGCACGGACGCCGGTGGCGAGCGAGACGCCGCTGCCGGACAGTTCGGCTGCGAAGTCGTACCCCCCGACCACACTCCCGGCAGCGTAGAGGTTCTCGTAGGCCGGCGTGCCGTCGGCCGAAAGCGGGCGGGTCGCCTCGTCGATATCGACGCCGAAACGGGCGAAGGAATGGTCGCCAAGCGGCGCCGTCGCCGCCCAGTCCCCACGGTCGGCCGGCGCGGACACCGGACAGTCGAACACCGGTTCGTTCACGGCGTCTCTCGTCGCGCGAACGCCGCCGCCGACGAGCCCGCCGGTCGCCAGCACGAACGCGTCGGCCTCGACCGTCTCCCGGTCGGTCCCGTCGTCGACGACCACGCCGTCCACCGTGTTGCCGTCCGTTGCTACGTCGACGACCGGACACTCCTGGCGAACGTCGACGCCGGCCTCCGCCAGTGCTTCGAGCACCGTCGCTTCGAGGCGATAGCCGAGGACGCTCGGCGGCCCCATCGGAATCTCGAACACCGGCTTGCCGAAGGAGTCTGCGTACTCCGAGCGGATGTCCTCCGCATCGCTCAGCCCCAGCACGGCGGGAAAGCCGATTCGGTCCTCGAGGAAGCGGTGTTCCTCGACGGTGACCCAGAGAGCGTCCCGCACGGACTGGTTGCCCACCTGTTCGTCGTGGTCCAGGGCCCGAGCCATCCGGAGCTGTGGCGGCTGTTCGTCGGTCTCGAGGGGAAACTCGACCTCGCAGGCCGTGTGTTCGAACGGGACGGTCGCCGCCTCCAGGCGCCGGCCGACCAGGCCGGCGTCGAAGTCGGTCATCGACTCGAACCCGACCAGGAGCATCTCGCCGTCGTCGCTGGCGAGGCCGGCCGCGACGCTCGCCGGGTAGCGGGCCGTCGGCTTGACGCGACCCTGGTAGGTCGGCACGAGCGCGTTCCGGTCGGTGTGGTCGCCGGTGTACCGGTCGCCGGTTACGTCGTCGAACAGCGCCAGCCCGTCCCGGACGGCGTCGACGCCGACGCGGCTGTAGGGGTGGTCGTCGGGCAACTCCGGAATGACGTCGAAGGGATTTTCGACCGGTTCACTCCCTGTCGGCCCCGAGTCGCCGGGACGGTAGCCGAGGACGTCTACCAGGCCGCTCGCCTTCCGGAGCGAACTCTCGCCGGCCGTCACGAGCCGGACGGTCGCCCCGGGGTCGCGGCGCGTCGCGGCCAGGGCTGCCGTACTGCCTGCGAGCCCGCCGCCGACCACGACGACGTCGGCGTCAGCCATCCGAGTCACCTCCCTCGGCCGCCACGTCGGCATTGTCGCTCCTGTCCGCTTCGTCGCTCCCGCGGTCGGCGGCGTCACCGGGGTCGTACTGGTACTTCTCGGGGTCCCAGTCGTCTTCGTCGTCCTCGTCCGATTCCGGTCCGTCGTCGAACTCGTCCCAGTCGACGTCCGCGACGATCGGGCCGGCCCGGTTCATCGTGGTTCGGTGGAGCGCGTAGGTCTCGGCCGCGTCGGCCAGCTGGTCCCCCCAGAGGGCGTGACGCTGCTGGTCCCAGCAGGTCTCGAAGAGGTCCTCCATGGCGGCGGTAACGGTCAGTTCGTCGTATCGCGGGTGCAGCCAGGTGGCCAGCCGGTGGACGCACCGACCACCCTGGCAGGCACCCAGCGACGCCTGCGTCGCCCCTCGCATCGCGTGGAGGTCCGGCTCCATCGCCACGCCGGGGACGCCGGCTTCGTCGTCGAGTTCGGTCCGGGTGACCCCTTCGCACTCGCAGACGACCGGGCCGGGCATCTGCTGTCCGCGGTCGGCCGGCCCGGCCCCTGGAATCGGCCGGCCCTCGTCGACGGCGTGGACCCGCTGGCCGGTCTTGCACGTCGCCGCGTCCATCTCGTTGGCCGACCTCGTCAGGGGAACTTCGTCGGTCCGACAGGGACGGTCGATACCGAAGGCACCACAGACGTGGTCGGCGACGCGCTCTGCGACCAGCCGATGGGTGGTCAGCTTTCCGCCGACCACAGTCGCCATCCCCCAGCGGTCGTCGCGGGCCTCGTGGTCGAGGACGGCAAAGCCGCGCGAGACGTCCGTCGAGTCGTCAGCGTCCTCGTCGAGCAGCGACCGCACACCCCAGTACGCCCGGAGCGGCCGAGCGTCGGATACGTCCGGGAGGACTTCGGCCAGTTCGTCGACGATCGTGTCGACCTCGGCCGCCTGCTGCCTGAACTCCCCCGGGCCGTCCACGTCCCGGTCGGTCGTGCCGAGTATCGAGGCAGCCCCGTACGGCACGGCGATGTCCCCCTCCGTCTTCGGCCGACACCGGTTGACGACGAGTTCCTGGTCACCGTGGTCGACCGAGAGCATCGCCCCCTTCGCGTGTCGCACCGGGACGTCGAGGCCGGCTTTGTCGGCTATCGTTCCGACGTGGGCGCCTGCGGCGTTCACGACGTAGTCGGCGTCGATGGTCTCGACGGCGTCCGGCGCGTAGGTCGAATCGAGGCCCTCGTCGCGGACCCGTACTCCGGAGACGGCGCCGTCCTCGACGGCCACGTCGATGACGTTCGCGTGGGTTCGAATCTCCGCCCCGTGTTCGGCGGCCGACCGGGCGTTGGCGAGACAGAGTTCGAACGGGTCGATCACCGCGTCCGGCACGGCGATAGCCCGCTCGACGGCCGGGGAGAGCGTCGGTTCTCGCTCCCGGGCCCCCTCGCCGTCGACGACTTCGACCGGAATCTCTGCGTCCTCGCAGGCATCGACCTTCCGCTCGAAGTAGTCCTCGTCGTCGGCCGGCAGCGCCGCGAAGAGGCCGCCCGCGTCCGCGACGCAGTGGCGAGCGGTCCGCTTGAGGACCTGGTTTTCCCGGTAGCAGGCCGCCGCAGTGTCCGGGTCCGCGACGGCGTACCGGGCCCCGCTGTGCAGCAGGGCGTGCATGTGGCCACTCGCCCCGCTGGCCAGGGTACCGCGTTCGACGAGCGTCACCTCCAGCCCGCGCATCGACAGGTCGCGGGCCACCCCCGTTCCGACCGCGCCGCCCCCGACGACGAGAACGTGTGGCGTGTACCCCATTCGATCGGTCGGGACTGGGCACGGCGCCCACTTACGTCTACCGGGCTCCGGCCGTCGAATCGCCAGCCTGGGCCCGGCTGGGGCCAATCCGGACCCCGGATCCGCCGGGCCTCAGACCGTCCCCGCTGGGCCTCAGTCCACCCCTGCCGGACCGCGTCCGTTGGTGACGGCACTTGCCAGGGCCCCGTCGACGACGGCGGTGTCACCCCGGTCGGTGAGTCGAATCTCCGGCGGCGCGGCCAGGAGCATCCCCGACAGCCGGGTTTCGATCGGGTCGAGGACGGCCTCGGGGTTGTTCCGGGCGACGGCTCCGCTGACGACGAGGAGTTCGGGGTCGAACGCCTGGACGACCGTCGCGACCCCGACGGCGTTGTACTTCCCGACGCGTTCGACGACGAGGTCGGCCAGGGGATCGGACCCGGCAGCCTCGAAAATCTCCGCGGCGGATCCGAACGTCCGGTCGCTGTCCACGTCCGCCTCCTCCCGAACTGCACGGGCAAACGCCGGGAGGTTCGCTCCGCCACAGAACGCCTCCCAGTGACCGACGGCGCCACAGCCACACCTGACGGTCGCGTCTGGGTCCAGCGTGACGTGGCCGACCTCGCCGGCGTTGCCGTTGGCGCCGTCGAGCACACGTCCGTCACAGACGACGCCCGCGCCGATGCCGGTCGAGAACGTGAGGTAGACGAGGTTTCGCGGCGTCGCGTCCCCGAAGTACCACTCCCCGATGGCGCCCGCCGTGGCGTCGTTGTGGAGGGTCACCGGCGCGTCGACTGCGGCGGCGACGCGGTCGACGACCGGGATCCGGTCCACCGCCGGCAGGTTCGCCGGATCGAGGACGGTACCGGCGTCCCGGTCGAGGGGGCCGATAGCGCCGATACCGACGCGGTCGACTGTGCCGGCGCTATCGACGCCGCCAGCACCGTCGACCTCCGCCAGCGACCGGCGGATCGAATCCACGACTGCGTCAGCGACGGCGTCACCGTCCGCGTCTTGGGGGGTTCGACGGCGGTCGCGAGCCAGGACGCTGGCGTCCGCATCACCGACGACCGTCCGGATCTTCGACGCGCCGAGGTCGACGCCCACGTAGCAACTCATTGGCGTCACCGCACCGCCGGCGAGCTAGTCTGTCGCCGCGGACGGATCGGTCGCCGGTCACTCCGCACGCTCGTCCCTCCCGTCGAGGGGGTCGGCGTAGAGCACGCCCCGCTCGGCGTCGAGGGTCACCTCGGTTCCGTCTGCGACCTCGTCCGGCACCGACGCCTGGGCGATCATCGGGACGTCCAGCTCCCGGGCGACGATGGCCGCGTAGCCCGTGACGCCCTCGTGGGCGTCGACGATGCCGGCCAGTCGAGAGAGGTCGCCGCTGAATTCGCCGTCGAACTCCCGGGGAACGGCGAGGATGCTGCCTGGCGCGAGTCCTTCCAGGTCGCCGTCGCCGACGCGGACGAGCGGGCCGGTCGCCAGGCCGCTGACGACCGACCGGCCGGAGGTGAGCGTCTCGGAGGCGACGTGGACCTTGAGCATGTTGGCGGTGTCGAGTCCTTCGAGTTCGGTCATCATCCCGGCGAGGACGACGACGGTCTCGCCGCTCTCTGCCGCGCCGGTCTTGAGCGCCGACTGGACGGCTCGCTGGATGACGGCGTCGGCGTCAGCTTCCGGGTAGTCGGCGCCGATCGGCGTGATCCCCCAGGAGAGGGCCAGTTGTCGCCGGACGGTGTCGCTGGGCGTCGCGGCGACGATGGGGATGCTCGGCCGGTACTTGGCGGCCTTCCGGGCAGTGTAGCCGGACTCGCTGACCGCGACGACCGCGCTGGCTGCGATGTCCCGGGCGAGGTACCTGGCCGAGCGAGACAGGGCGTCGGTCCGCGTGTCCGAGGCAGGCGGTACCCGCTGTTCGCGGAGTTCGTCGTACTCCTCGCTCGCCTCGACGTCCCGGATGATCCGGTCCATCGTCTCGACCACCCGGACGGGGTGGTCGCCGATGGCCGTCTCGCCCGAGAGCATTACGGCGTCGGTCCCGTCGAGGACGGCGTTCGCGACGTCGGAGGCCTCCGCCCGCGTCGGTCGGCGCTCGTGGACCATCGAATCGAG
>CAZGAX010000160.1:0-7794 GCA_964523745.1 uncultured Halobacteriales archaeon
GCACGAGCGGATAGACGGCACCGTCGTTGCCGGCAGACTCTGCGGAGACGAAGTTACGGATTCTCGCGGGGACGTTGCGGTTGGCCACCGGCCCGGTGACGATGGTGGTCGCGACGATGGGGTCCGTCGAGGACACCGTCGCCCCGACGAGCACGGCCACCCAGAGTGAAACGCCGAGCAGGCCCCAGACGAGGAGGCCGGTGACGAGAGTCATCAGCGTCATGCCGACGGCGAGGATTACTGCCAGCGAGCGCCACTCGTCGAGCGGGTAGGCCCGGGGCAAGCGGAGTGCCACGCCGAGGTCGGCGACGGCAATGGCGATCCGGGACACCTCCGTCAGGATCCGCGGCGACGTCGTCGCCGGCGGGAGCTGGAGCACAGCGAGACCTGTCGGACCGAGGACGATCCCGAATCCGACCGCTACCAAGGGTTCGGTCAGCCACCACCGCTCCTGAAACCAGGCCTGGAGGAGTCCCAGCAGGAGAACGAGCGCGCCGGCGACGAACAGCCAGCGGTAGATCGCCGCCACGTTACACCGGTCCCGATGGGCGGTACACCTGGGCGTCGTCCATCGCCTATGCAGTCGGTTTCCAGGGCTTTGTATGACGGACCGGCGATGACATGGCCGACACCCGGTCTGAACCGGGTCCTCGCTGGCGGATTTCAGTGGACCTATCAGTCCTCGACGTCCGGCACGTCACCCGACCCGGTAAAGCAGTCGTCGGTGACCCACATGATCAGCTCTTCGTTGCGCTCGATGATACCCTCGAGCTGGTCGTCGGTCACCGTCTCGTCGATCTCGTCGTTAGAGATGCTGAGCACCTGTTCGACTGTGTCGACGAGCCAGGCGTAGCCGCGCTCACCCTCGTCCGTCTCCTCGAAGAGAATGACGTTCTCGGGCTCGCCGTCGTCGTCCATGTCCAACAGTGGCTTTGGGTCGACCACCTCGACGGAGCGACCGCGAAGGTTGGCCACGCCGACGACGTGGTCCGGCAGATTGGGAACCTGGGCGAGGTCGTGTTCGTTCCAGAGTACCTCGCTCACCGGCTCGATGTCGACGCAGTACTTGTCGCCGCCGATGGTGAAGGTGAGAACCTGGACGTCGGCGTCGGAGACCTCGAGGATCTGGCGCTGGACCTCGCTCATCGAGTCGAAGTCAGCGTCCATGACCGTCTCGTAGCTCATCTCATCCCTCCATGTCGTCGACGGCGCCTTTCACCTGCGTGACGCTAGCGGTCTGTTCCTCTGAGGCGGCGGTGACGGATTCCATCTCGTCGCGGACCTCGCCGGCCAGTTTAGTGGCCTCGTCGATCATGACCGCGATTTCCTCTGCGCTGGCGGCCTGCTGGTCGGTCGCCGTGGAGATCTCGGACGTGCCGTCGGTCAGGTTCTCGACGTTGTCGACGATGTCGGCAAAGTTGTCCATCGCTTCCTCGACCATGTCGATTCCCTTGCTGGTCCGTTCGTTCGAGTCCTGAATCGTGTCGACGGTGCTGTTGGTCTGGTTTTTGACCTGCGTAACCATCGACTCGATCTCGGTCGCCTGTTCCTGGGTCTCCATCGCGAGTGCCTTGACCTCGGCAGCGACGACCGCAAAGCCTTTGCCCTCCTCTCCAGCACTCGCTGCCTCGATAGATGCGTTGAGCGCCAGGAGATTCGTCTGTCGGGCGATCTCGTTGATGACGTCGACGATATCGTCGATCTCGGTGATCTTGTCCCGCAGGAGATTGACGTCGGCCGCGACTTCCTTGCCGGACTCGCGGACGTCTTCCATGTAGTCGACGACGTCGTCCGCGTATTCTCGGCCTTCTTCTGCGTTGGTCTTTGCGTTCTGGCTCTCGGATGCGACCTCCTCCGCGCTGGAGGCGACCTCTTCGATGGCGGCGTTGAGGTCGGAGACTTCCTGAGAGATGGTCTCCATCTTGTCCGCCTGGTCGGCAGTGAGGTCGAACACCTCCTGGGCACTCTCGCTAATGTCACTCGAGGCAGCTTCGAGTTCGGTTATGCCCTCGGCAATCTCCCGGAGTGCATCTGCGTCGTCCTGGGTGGTCGACGACTGTTGGGGTGCGGCTTCGACGCCGCCGTCGGTCGCCGTCTCATGCTGTTGTTCGACGACCTGTTCGACGACCGCGCTGAGTTCGGAGACCTGGTCGGCGACTTCTTCGATCTCGTCCGACCGGTCAACTGCGGCGTCGCCGGCCTCCGGGTCGGTCTCGGAACCGGTGCCACCGTCGGTGGCAGGCTTCCCCGGAGTTGCTTCGGTGGCACTGTTCGCTTCTCGGTCGCCAGGGTTGCGGTCGTCCGGTCCCGATTCGTCCGAACGGTGAGTTTCTGGCATTACGAGTTCTTTGAGCGACGATAGTCTGTCGATCATGTGCTGGTTCGTAACTGATACGGCTACCACGCCATGGATGAACGGGCCAACTGTTCAGGTATCGCCGTCCGACGATACCTCGCTATCTAGGCGGTCGTTATCAACCGTGAGTTTACAAACCACGCCGCCGGTGTTTCTTTCGACCGTCAGTCCTCGCTTGCAAACAGGCCGTCGAAGAGGTTTCGCTGGGCCGCTCTGACGTGCTCGTAGAAGGTGCTCGGCGCCATGTCGAACCGGTCGGCCAGTTCCTCGCCGCTGGTCTCCCTGGGCGACTGGAAGTACCCCTGGCGATGGGCCGCTTCGACGATCTCTCGCTGTCGGTCGGAGAGTTTCGAGAGGAGCGTCGCGGGGTCGGTGGCAGCGGTCCCCGGTTCGGTTCGACGCTGGCTCAGGACGGTAACGTCCCGAGATCGCTCCCCGAGCACTTCGATGACGGTACTCAGCTGGTGGGTTGGTGAGAGCCGAGCGTGGACGTGTGCCCTGTTCCGGTCGGCGGTGAGCGAGATCGGCTGGACACCGAGCGTCGCCAGTTCGGACTCCAGCGGTTCGTCGGTCAGCGTCAACTCGACGAACGGGCCAGTGCTGGTCGCGGAGAGGTACGTGGCGTCGGCCACGAGCACCGAGGAATCGGGCAGGTCGAGGACGTCACCCAGTTTTCCGTCGACGACGGTGACGTACGCCGTGGCCGTCTCGACGGCCGAGGGGACGACGCTCTCGAAGACCAGTCGGGCGTCGGCCTCGGCGGCGACGCGACAGTTCACGCAGCTCTCCCCGGGACACTCGAGTTTGACTTCGACGCCGTGGCTGGCGACGAGAGCTGTCTGGCGCTCGTTCGCGGCGATGCCGAAGGCGACGAGTTCACCGCCTTCGGCGACGAACTCGTTCCGGGATTCGTCGGCCGGGAGCCGGTCCGTCAGGTACACACTCAACGCGCCGTAGAATACCCCGTCGCACTGTAGTGGTGTACTCACCACGGCGCCGATGCCGTAATCGAGGGCCAGTTGCCGCCATCGGTAGCGCTGGACGTTCGTCGAAACGTCTGCCACGACCTTCGGCTCACGCTCCTGGACTGCGACGTGGGTCGGCTCTCGTTCGTGGTCTTCGCTCCCGAACACTGCGTCCAGATACGACGGGGCGTCGCCGGCCCACTGCCACCGCGGGTCGTGCCCGGTTCCACCGTCTCGTCCGGTGATGACGGCCGTGGAAACGCCTGGTACTTCGGCGAGTCGTTCGCAGACTGCTCGCTCGAGCTCTTCCCGGGTTTGTGACCGGACGACCAGTTGCTGGAGGTCGCGCAGGATGGTCGTTCTGGTCGACTCCCGTTCGAGTTCCGAGGTTACGTCGTCCGCGATGGTCTCGAGCTCGCGCTGGAAGCGCAACCGTTCCAGCGCGAGCCGGGACGTGACGGCGATTTGGCGGGCGTCGACGACCGCTGCGTGGAGGGTGCCGGCGCTCTCGAGACAGTCGATCACCAGCACGCCAAAATCCTCGATCGGCACGACGACCGCAGAATCTACCGGAAGCGGGTCTCTTTCACCGTCGGTTTCTCTTCCATCGACGACGGACGTCTCTCCTTCGACGAACGCACGCCAGATTGCGCTCTCCGGTCCTTCGTCTCGCAGCCTCTCTACGCGCCCGGCGAGTTTCGGCGACGCCATCGTCGGACGGAGAACGGTCGCCTCGCGGTCGTATCGGTACAGGATCACTGCTCCGTCCGGGGCGACCTCCCGGGCGTCGGCCAGCAACTGTCGCTCGATGTCCCTCGCCGACTGGACGTCCAGCCAGCCGTCGATGGACTCGCCGTTCGCAGTCCCTCCTCTCGAAATCGTTACTACCTCTACGTAGGGGTAGTGCGCTGCGCAAGTAAACTCTCGGGTGGATCGTCACAGACCGGCCCGGTCGTGCGTTGACGGTCCGCCGGGACCGACGGGTCGCTTCTACGGACTCAGCCGTTGCCTGTCTCGCGGGAAGAGCACGGCCTCCCGGATGTTGTCAAGGCCGAGCATCGTCATGATCAGTCGCTCGCCACCGAGGCCCCAGCCGGCGTGGGGCGGCATCCCGTAACGGAACATCTTGGTGTAGTACTCGAAGGCCTCGGGCTCCAGGCCCTGCTGTTCGAAGCCCTCGATGAGCTTCTCGTGGCGGTGTTCGCGCTGCCCGCCGGAGACGAGTTCCATCCGGGGGTGCATCATGTCGAAGCCCGTCGAGAGTTCGGGGTCGTCGTCCCTGTCTTTGATGTAGAACGGCTTGATCTCGCTGGGCCAGTCGGTGATGAAGTAGTGGGTGCCCACGTCGTCGCCCAGGGCCCGCTCGCCGTCGGTCGGGAGGTCGTCGCCCCAGAGGAGCTGCTCGTCCAGTTCGCCCGTCGCGTTGATGCGCTCGAGGGCTTCCTCGTAGGTGATGCGGGGGAAGGCGTCGTCGGTCAGGTCGAACTCGCCGACGAGGTCCAGCGTCTCGAGCGCTTCCTCGCAGTTCTCCCGGACTCCTCGATATGCCGCCCGAACGACGCTCTCGCAGGCGTCCATCGCTCCCTCGTGGTCGATGAAGGCCGACTCGAAGTCGATGGAGGTCGCCTCGTTCAGGTGCCGGGGCGTGTTGTGTTCCTCGGCGCGGAAGATCGGGCCGATCTCGAAGACCCGTTCGAGGCCCGAGCCGACCATCAGCTGCTTGAACAGCTGCGGGCTCTGGTTCATGAAGGCCTCGCGACCGAAGTAGGTGATCGGGAACAGTTCGGTCCCGCCCTCGGTGCCCGTGGCGACGATCTTGGGCGTGTTGATCTCGGTACAGCCGAGGCTTCGGAACTCGTCGCGGACCGCTGCGAGGGCGGCGGCGCGAATCTCGAAGATGGCCTTCTCCTCGTCTTTGCGGAGGTCGAGGGTGCGGTTATCGAGGCGTGTCGAGAGGTCGGCGTCGACCTTCCCGGAGGGGTCGAGCGGGAGTTCGGGGTCGGCCTCCGCGAGCACCTCGATGGTCTCGGGGACGACCTCGACGCCGGTCGGGGCGCGCTCTTCCTCTTCGACGGCACCGGTGACGGCGACGACGGACTCCCGGTGGACGTTCAGTCCCGTCTCGACCAGGTCGTCGGCCATCTCGTCTTTCTCGAATTTCACCTGGATCTTGCCGCTGCCGTCTCGGAGGATGATGAAGGCGATACCGCCGAGGTCGCGGATCTCGTGGACCCAGCCGGCCACCGTGGCGGTCTCGCCCGGCGTGGCGTCGGCTGCGTGGGTTCGCTCGTCCATGGAAACCTGTTCCGGAGGCGGCGGTTTAAACGGTGTCGTTTGCCGGCGGTGTGGGGGCTACGCCGCGTAGCGCTGTCCGCGCCGGCGGGTCCACCACGCCACGGCCAGGACCCCGACGGTGTAGACTGACCAGGCCACCACGCGGCCGGCGGTCGAGAGCAGCGGATGCAGCAATCCGAGGGCCACCGTCGCGAGGCCGACGCCGACCGTTACGCCGCCGACGAGGCGTGCCAATCCGCCTTCGTCGGCGACCTGGTTGCGTCGAACTCCGGCGACCAGCGTCACGTCGCTCGTGGTCCGGATGTGGTGACCGAGCCACGCGATACCGGCTCCCGTGGCCGTCATTACGGCCACGACCACGACAGCCTCCGCGTCCATGCTTCCCGGTGGTGGGCTCTCGGGTAAAACGTTCTGCCCTGGAGTCACTCCAGGTGGTACTCGACGAGGCGCTGGTGTGCTCTGCGGAGGCGCTCGGAGACGGCCTGGCTGGAGACGCCCAGTTCGTCGGCCACCTCGGCCATCGAGGCTTCCCGGGGCACCGAGAAGTAGCCTGCCTCGTATGCGGTCACCAGCGCCTCCCGTTGCTCCTCGGTCAGGGGACCGCCGGCCGCCTCGGCGCTACGCTCGTCGGTGTACACCCGCTCGAGTTCGAACTCGACGCCGAGTTCCTCGCAGCGCTCCCGGTAGGTGGCCACCGTATCGCGGTCTGGAAATCGCTTGCGTGCGTACCACCAGCCGTCGGACCAGTGGGATTCGAGCTGGTCGGCCCCGAGTTCGACCCACAGGGGGTACATCACCACGTCCGTCGCCTCGCTGACGCGAAATCGGAACAGCACCTCAGCCTCGAACTCGGCGTAGCATTCGAGTTCCTCGACGGTGGGGTCGGCGGCCATGGCCGTCTCGAACGACGAGGGGTCGGCCGCGTCGACGAGTATGAACATGTAGGGCCGCTGGGGGTCGGTGCCCACCTCCTGGAGCACCTCGAACTTCACGTCCGGACACTCTTGCTGGGCATGCCAGAGGACGAGCTTCGGCGACCGGACGCGAAACTCCGCGATGACGCTCATTGGTCCGTTGTGATTGTCCGGGTGAATCAATCTGCCGGCTGCTGTCAGGCGTCGCCCGCCACGAGGTGGTGTTCGACCAGCCGTCCGTGAGCCCGCCGGAGCCGCTCGGACGCAGCTTGGCTGGAGACGCCGAGTTCCGCTGCGACGTCGCTCAGCGAGACCTGCCGCGGCACCTCGAAGTACCCCAGGCCGACGGCCACCGCCAGTGCCTCGCGCTGTGGCGGCGTCAGGACGCCCGCCTTCGCTCGCCGCGTTTCCTCGTAGACAGCCTCGAGTTCGAACTCGATGTCGTTCTCCCGGCACCAGTCCCGGAGGGCCGTCAGCGCGTCCCGGTCGGGATACCGAACGCGGATGCACCACCACTCGCCGTCCCACCACGCCTCCAGCGTCGTCGCGCCGACCTCGACCCAGACCGGATAGATGACGAGTTCGGTGGCCTCGGAGACCTGCAGTCGGTACAACACCGACTCGTCGAACGTCGTGTACCGCTCGAACGACGCGACCGTCTCGTCGTCGGCCATCGCTCGCTCGAAGGCCTGGAAGTCATCGCAGTAGGCTCGGATGAATAGAAATGGTCGCCGCGGGTCGGTGCCCACCTCACGGACCACTTCGAACGTCAGGTTCTGCACGGCCGATTGGCACTCCCAGAGGGCCAGCTTGGGGGAGCGAAACCGGTACTCCGCGATGAGACTCATCCGGTCGATACGTCGGAAACGGCGTTTAAAAACCTTCGCGGTTACGTGAGTGACCGATTCGCTGTTTGATTCAGTGTGGTCATCCGCTTCTATTGAAAATGGTTGTCTCTCGCACAGCAATGAGCGCTATCGGCCCGTTGGTTACGTAATTCGGTTGCTACAGCTACTACCATCACCGCCACTACGGCGAGAAAGCCCTCGGCCCGCTGGCGGTCGCTGAGCGACATATCTTCGCTCCCTTCGGTCGCTCCGATAGCGGTCGCTCAGCGACTCTCCTCACTTCCTTCGGCGCCACCGGGCCTCACGGGTCGCTCCGCTCCCCGTTCGGCCATCCGGTGGCGCTCCCTCCGGTCGCGCCACCCGGGCCTCGCCCTTTCATCCTCCGGAAGACGGTCGCCTCGCTGCTCGCGGCTTCG
>CAZGAX010000161.1:0-7757 GCA_964523745.1 uncultured Halobacteriales archaeon
CTCGTAGACGTCGTACTGCAGCGTCGTGATGTCCTGGAACTCGTCGATCACCAGGTAGTCGACGTTCGGAACGAGCGAGCGCTGTTTCACCCGCTCCAGCATGTCCGCGAAGCCCACCAGGTCGTTGTCGCCCTTGTACGTCCGCCAGGCCCGGATGGCCTCGGGGATGTCGAGCCGGTCGTCGTCGCTGGGCCAGGTCGGGGTGTACTTGTTGCCGGTCTGGGCGTTGTCGTCGATTTCGGGGGGCAGGCGTACCTTCTCCTCGTTCCACTTGAACGGCACGTCGTACCAGTCGGCGACGTCGCGACGGGTGCGCTGGAGCCACTGGCTGGTGGCGATCACCTTGTTGCCCAGCGTCGTCGACCGGGCCGATCGGCGGCGAGAACCCTCGTACTCGTCCTCGTATTCGATGCCGAACTCCTCGCAGAACTCCTCCTTGTCGGACTCGCCGACGACGTCGCCGCGAGAGAGATTGAGAAGGTCGTAGGCCTTCGCGTGCATCGTCGAGACGTTGCCCTTCAGCGCCCTGGGGCTCTCACCGAGGCGCTCGGCGAGGCGTTCGCGGATCTCCGCGGCGGCCGCCCTGGTGTAGGACACCACGAGGACGTCTCGCACTTCGACGTCGTCGTCTTCCAGCAGTTCGTCGACGCGGTCCAGCAGCGCAGTCGTCTTCCCACTCCCGGGCCCACCGAACAGGCGGACGACTTCGGCGCTCGAATCGGTCATTGGACCTCTAGTGTGGCTCGTGGCTCATAAACGGCGTGGCTTGGCTCCGCCGGGCCGGTCGCGGCCGTCGAGCGATCGACGTCCGTTCACTCGGCCCGGATGCGAGGGTCGAGGTAGCCATACAGGACGTCCTGGAGGAAGTTCAGCGTGATGCCGAGGATGACCACGACCATCGTCGACCAGACGAGCAACGGGATGTTGCTGGACCGGGCGGCCTGCAGGCTCGCGCCGGCCAGACCCCGGATGCCGAGCACTTCCTCGATGACGTAGATGTTCAGGACGAGCACCGCCAGCAGTTCGGTGATAGACAACGAGACGATCGGGATGGCGGCGTTGCGCAGGACGTGGCGGGCCAGGCGGAGCCTGCCGGCGCCCTTTGCCCTGAGCATCTTGACGAACGCCTGGCCGCTCTGTTCGAGTGCCGCCGCCCGGGAAAACCGGAGCTGCCCGGCCAGGAGTCCGAGGGCGACCGCCACGGCGGCCAGCGTCTTGTCGTTCGGCGCCGGGAGCTGGACGACGAGCGGCCCCACGCCGGCGTACCAGCCCGAGACGTACTGCATGTAGACCAGCAACATGAACACAGGAATCCCCAGGAAGAAGTACGACGACAGCCGGACGCTCCAGTCGAAGACGCCGTTTTTCGAAAGCGCCGCGAACAGGCCGAAGGCGACGCCGAAGACGACGGCGATCAGGACGCCCGGAACGACGTACTCCAGGGTGTTCGGGACGATCTTCCCGAGTACGTCGACGAGGGGCCGGCCGCTCTCTAGCGACCTGCCCAGGTCGAGCATCGTCACGTCGGCGAGGTACCCGAGGAGCCGCTCGTGGACGGGTTGGTCGAGGCCGTAGTAGCCCATCAGTTCCCGTCGGAGTTCCCGGATCTCCTCCGGGCTCGCACCGCCGTACCGGGCACGGGCGAGCTGGTCGCCGATCGTCTTCCGTATCGTGAGGTTGCCCAGCAGGAACGTGGCTGTCACGGCCCCGTAAACCGACGCGACCGCAAGCAGCGCTCGGCGAGCGACGTACCTGAGGTAGCTCATCGTACCGACCCGCCGAGGGAGGGCGCGAACGGGGCGTTCGTGGAGGGGGCGCGTGGGACCATCACAGCCCGTGGCATGACCCGAAACCCATAATAATCTTTCCGTCAATTCGGCCAGAGACGCCCTCAGACAGACTCCGTGCCGCGATTACCGTCGAGAGCTACGCAACGCTCCTCGGGGGTCGATCCTCTCACAAAACATAATAAACTTTCTTTTGCTATGGGTGTTCATTCGCAGGGGATGCCCTCCACCCAGCTTGACGATGCCAGGTTTACCGACATCGACTGGGACGCCGAAACCCGCGGGATACCGCGACCCCGGTACCGGTCGGTCGGCTTCGCCCTGGCGCTCGCAGTCCTGTTCGGTCTGCTCGCCTACGACTTCTTCGCCAAGCCAGCGGAGCTGTTCGCGCCGCTAAACTGGGACGTCTCGCGGATGGGCTGGCTGACGCTGGCGTCGCTCATCCTGTTCGCCCGGTACGCCGTCCTGCCGCTGGCACTCGACCGCCGCCGGGCGGCCCGGTACGTCCGGGAGTTCCTCTCCCGGCCGGCGGGGGTCCTCAGCCTGCTCCTCCTGCTGTTTTTCGGCTTCGTCGCACTGTTCGGGCCGGAACTGCTGTACCGGAGCTATCCCCGCCTGTCCGACCGGCTCCAGCCGCCGGCGTTCGCGTCGGTCAAGGTGGACGACCTGCCCATCATCTACGAGTGTGCCGGTCGCCGGGCCGGCGGGACTTGCCACGGCACCTGGCAGTATCTGCTGGGCACGACGCGCATCGGCGAGGACCTCGCACTCCTGCTGGCCCGGGGCGTCCGGGTCGCACTGATTCTCGGCTTCTCGGCCGCGATGATCATGGGCATCGTCGCGACCGTCGTCGGAACCACCGCCGGCTACGTCGGCGGCTGGGTCGACGACGTCCTGATGGGCTACGTCGACGTCCAGCAGACCGTTCCCGCGATCATCGTCTACGTCATCCTCGTGGCGCTGTTCCTCGGCAACATCGCTGGCGTCACCCAGGGCGGCCTGTTCGCCCTGGCACTCGTCTTCGGCCTGCTCGACTGGGGCGGCATCGCCCGGATCGTCCGCAGCGAGGTGATGGGGCGCCGGTCGAAGGGCTACGTTCGTGCCGCCAAGTCCGCCGGGGCGAGCGACCTCCACGTCATCCGCCGGCACATCATCCCCAACACGACGGCGACGATCGTCACGGCACTCACCAAGCGGATTCCGCTGTTGATCCTGGCCCAGACGGCGCTGGCCTATCTCGCCCTCAATCGGGCCGGCTCAAAGTCCCTCGGCCGCATTCTCCGCATCGGCCTCGAGGGTCGGCACATGGCCTGGCACCGCAAGTGGTGGGTGACGACGTTCGCCGTCGTCGTCCTCGTCGGCCTGGTCGTCGCCTTCAGCGTCTTCGGCGACGAGGTCCGCGACGTCATCGACCCGCAGACGGAGGTGGAGTAGATGGGCGACTCGCTGCTCTCGGTGCGCGACCTGCGGACGCACTTCCACACCGACGACGGCACCGTCAGGGCGGTCGACGGCGTCAGTTTCGACGTCGACGCCGGCGAAACTGTCTGTCTCGTGGGGGAGTCCGGCTCCGGCAAGACCGTCGCCTGCGAGTCGATCACCAAGCTGATCCCGATGCCACCCGGCGAAATCGTCGGCGGCGAGATCGAGTTCGACGGCGAGGACCTGGCGGCAAAGTCCCCCTCGGGCCTCCAGGACTACCGGGGCGGACGCATTGGCCACGTCTTCCAGAACCCCCTCGGAGCGCTCGACCCCGTCTACACTATCGGCGACCAGGTCGTCGAGGCCATTCGGCTGCACCGGGACGTCTCGAAGTCCGGGGCCCGCGACCGGGCCGCCGACCTCCTGGATAGAGTCGGCATCGGCGACGTCGAGGACCGCATCGACGACTACCCCCACCAGTTCTCCGGCGGCATGAAACAGCGCGTCGTCGTCGCGATGGCGCTGGCCTGTGACCCCGACCTGCTGATCGCGGACGAGCCAACGACGGCACTCGACGTCACCATCCAGGCCCAGGTGCTACGCCTGCTGTCGGACCTCCAGGAGGAGCGGGGTATGGGGCTGCTGTTCGTCACCCACGATCTAGGCGTCGTCGCCGAGATAGCAGACCGCGTCGTCGTGATGTACGCCGGCAAGGTGATGGAGCGGGGTGACGTTCACGACGTGTTCGAACACCCGTCCCACCCTTACACCAAGGCGCTGCTGCGGTGCCTGCCGGGCCGAGGACGAGCCTTCGAGACCATCGGCGGGTCGTTGCCCGACCCGACCGACCCGCCCCAGGGCTGTCGGTTCCACCCCCGGTGTGACCACGCCGTTCCGGCCTGTAAGGAGGGCACCCATCCCGACTTCGAGGGGGTTCCCGACGCCCCCGACCACGAGGTGTCGTGTCTCCTGTACGGCGACGAGCACGACCTGCCGGCCCACTTCGAGCAGGCCTACCCGGAGGTGAACTATGAGTGAGGACGCCGCGACGAGCGCCGACGCACTGCTGTCGGTCCAGGACCTCGAAAAACACTACCCGGTCCGGTCGGGCATCCTCAAGCGGGTGACAGGCCACGTCGAGGCCGTCGACGGCGTCAGCTTCGAAGTCCGGGAGGGGGAGACGTTCGGCCTCGTCGGCGAGTCCGGCTGTGGGAAGTCGACGACGGCCACCTCGTTGCTCCGCCTCGAGGAGCCCACCGGTGGCTCGGTCTACTTCGACGGCGAGGACGTCACCGAGTACGGCCGGCGCGAGCAAAAGCGGTTCCGCCGCCGCGCCCAGATGGTGTTCCAGGACCCGACGACGGCATTCGATCCCCGGATGACCGTCGGCCAGTCGGTGGCCGAACCCCTCGCCATTCACGGCATCAGCGAGCAGGAGCGCCGCGAGGCCATCGTCACGGACATCCTGGAGCGGGTCGGCCTGGACGCCTCGGACGCCGAACGGTACCCCCACGAGTTCTCCGGCGGGCAGAAACAGCGCATCGCCCTGGCCCGGGCGCTCATCCTCAATCCCGACCTGCTCGTCGCCGACGAACCTGTCAGCGCACTCGACGTGAGCGTCCAGGCCGAAATCCTCGCCTTGCTGGACGACCTCCAGTCCGAACTCGGGCTGTCGATGCTACTCATCAGCCACGACCTGGGCGTCGTCCGGCAGGTGTGTGACCGCCTCGCCGTCATGTACCTCGGCGAAATCGTCGAGAAGGGGCCCACCGAAGACCTGTTCGAGGACCCCCAGCACCCCTATACGGAGGCCCTCCTCTCGTCGATCCCCGAACCCGACCCGGCCGAGCGCGGCCAGGCCGTCGAACTCACCGGCGACGTGCCCGACCCGTCACATCCGCCGAGTGGCTGTTCGTTCCACACTCGCTGTCCCCGGGTGATCCCGCCCGAGGACTACGACTTCGAGGACGGCGTCTTCCGCCGCGTGCTGGACTTCCGGCTGGCGGTCGAGAACGAGGACGTGGAGGACTTCGAGGACGCGACGGCCGTCCGCGAGGCCTACGACCTCCCGGAGTCGCTGGCCGACGCCGACGCCGAGGACGTGCTGGGAGCCGCCGTCGACGAGGTCGTCGCGGGCGACTCCGAGGCTGCCGCCGACCGCCTCGAGGAGTCGTTCACGACGGTCTGTGAACGCGAGGAACCGGCGCTCGGCGAGACGCCGAGCGGGCACCTCGCGGCCTGTCACCTCCACGAGCGAACTCAGGTGGCTGCGCCGCCGTTCCAGACGGACTGAGGGCTGGCGCCATCCGCCACAGCAGTCGCTGGCCGAAGATACTGCTGGTCGGGGACTAGCGGACCGGAAAAACGCGGGATTGAAGCCGTGCCGACCGGACGGTCGTCGGCCTTGCCGCCGGGTCGCCGCCGTCGCTAGGACCGACGTGGCGACCGCGCCTGGCGAACGTCCGCGCCGTCCCGGATCATGTCTTCACAGCTTGGACAGACGCGCGGCTGGTCGGTTTCTGGTGGTGTGAACACGCGAGCGTAGTCTTTGGTGACGAAAGCACCGCAGTTGTTGCACTCTGGCATATCTCCCACTCCCCACGTGACGGGTCGCCGTTCTCACCCTTAACCGTGTCGAATCCTGACATCGTTCACCGTTGCTCGGAACCTGCTTCCGCTCGCTGCCATCAATCCGTCGCCAGGCCGCTGGCGTCACCGGTATAAGGAGACGTAGAGCATGCTGAAGCCGATGATGAACGGGACGGTCTCGGCCATCTGGAAGAAGATGAGGATCATCTGGTTGGCGCCGGAGCCGAGCTGGGTGATGACGCTACTGATGGCGACGCCCATGGAGATGAACGCGAAGCCGAGGAAGGCGTACTGCAGGCGCTCGGTCTGGCGTTTCTGGTAGGCCTGGAAGCTGATCAGCGTGATCCCCAGGGTGAGCCCGAAGACCGCAAACCGCATGAGTGTGAGGACCCCCCGGGACAGCAGTGCCACGTCCACCATCGTCTCTCGGTTGGTACACGAAGCCGTGTAATAAACGTGGCTACCTCGACGCTACTCGGCGTGGAGTTCGTCCCATAGCTGGCTGAACCGGTCGGGGAGGTTCTCCTCGCGGTAGATGCGCACCTGGTACTCGTCGTCTTTCAGCGAGATGACGGTGCTCTCGAAGTTCGACTCGTAGACCTTGTAGTGGTTGCCGTCCTCGGCGACGAGCGTGCGGTCGGTGACCAGGTCGTACTCGTCGAGCATCTCGATGCGTCGGTAGACCGTTGGGAGCGAGAGGTCACACTCCTCGGCGAGTTCTTTGGCAGATTTGGCGTTACGACTGATCGCGGCCAGCACCTGCCGGGCGTGTTGATCCCCGATAGTGTCGAGGATCTCCTCGATAGATCGGTCGTCGTCTTCCACTAATTGCACGTTCGTTGCTCGGACCTTAAGCGTTGTTGAGAGGGAGACGCGACCGAAGGGAGCGTCTCCGAAGGGCGAACGGGGAGCGACCGGAGGGAGTGACCCGTGAGCGCGGGACTCGAACGAAGTGAGAGTCCCGGGATGACGAGCGGTGAACGGAGTGAACCGCGAGCAGGGAGCGTATCCGAAGGGCGAACGGGGAGCGGGTGGCCGACCGGTGCGAGACTCGACGGAGGAGAGTCTCGGAATGCCGACCGGTGAAACCGCGAGGCAGGGAGGCCACCGACTGCTCGAACGGGCGAAGCCCGTGAGAGCGACCGGAGGGAGTGACCCGTGAGCGCGGGACTCGAACGAAGTGAGAGTCCCGGGATGACGAGCGGTGAACGGAGTGAACCGCGAGCAGGGAGCGTCTCGCAACCGTGACCGACTGGAACGGCCCGAAGCCGGGACGAACTCGGACGAATACGTCGGCCATCGCCGTCCCGCCCCCGGGTTGTTTCACAGCCAGAAAACACTCGTGGATGGTTATGGTGGTCCCGGATATATCGGTAAGTGCGGATCGCGTCCAGTGCACCCATGACCAGCGACAATCTCTCGGCAGGTCTGTACGCCAACCCCAGCGAGCCCGGTCACGACAGTACCCCCTCTGTGTCGCCGGAACTGCTGCGGCGCGTACAGGGTTCGCCGCGTGACAGAACGCCGGAGGAAGTGATGTCGGCGGTCAGTGAGGCTTTGGTCGACGAAGACGACGTCGCGGTCTCGGAAGAACTCGTGACCCAGAGCCTGGACGAGATCCTGCTGGCGCTGATCGCATTGCGCGACGACGAAACCCACGGTACGGGACTGATGGAGGACGTGGCGCAACTGTTCGACGTGCGGCCGAGTCCCGGGACGGTCTACCCACGGTTGCACGATCTGGATTCCGATGGCACCCTCTCGCGCCACGACCTGGTGCAGACGAAGCAGTACGCTATCGACGACGAGGACGTTGCTACGGAGCGGATCGAGAGCGCTATGTATCAGCACCTTGCGATCGGGCTGTTCCTGCAGGCCGCCCTCGACGCGGTCTGACGGCCCGAGGGGGGGGGGGGGGGGGGGGGCGGGGGGGGGGGGGGGGGGGGGGGGGGGGGGGGG
>CAZGAX010000162.1:0-7756 GCA_964523745.1 uncultured Halobacteriales archaeon
AGTGGGAGGCCGGCACCGAGGGCGCCGAGCAGGTCCGGGAGTTCGTCGAGGAGGAGATGGGCTACGACGAGACCATCCACGACGGCCCGGTCGGCATCGGCGTCAAGCCCATCACCGAGTTCGGGACGAAACGGCTCGTCCGCAAGGCCATCGACTACGCCCTCGAAAACGACCGCGACTCCGTCACGCTCGTCCACAAGGGCAACATCATGAAGTTCACCGAGGGCGCCTTCCGCGACTGGGGCTACGAGGTGGCCCGCGAGGAGTACGGCGACGAGGTCATCACCGAGGACACGCTCTGGGAGGAGCGCGACGGCGAACAGCCCGAGGACACCCTCGTCGTCAACGACCGCATCGCCGACAACATGCTCCAGCAACTCCTTACCCGGACGAGCAACTACGACGTCCTGGCGATGCCGAACCTGAACGGCGACTACCTCAGTGACGCGGCCGGCGCCCAGATCGGCGGCCTCGGCATCGCGCCGGGCGCCAACTTCGGCGACGCGCTCTGCCTTGCCGAACCGGTACACGGCTCCGCGCCGAAGT
This sequence comes from uncultured Halobacteriales archaeon, assembly GCA_964523745.1. Classification (GTDB taxonomy): domain Archaea; phylum Halobacteriota; class Halobacteria; order Halobacteriales; family Haloarculaceae; genus CAZGAX01. The sequence continues at coordinate 547 of CAZGAX010000162.1, forward strand.
ACGCCGGCCAGGACAAGGTCAATCCCACCGCGATGATCCTCTCGGGTGCCCTGATGTTCGAGTACATGGGCTGGCAGGACGCCACGGACCTCATCAAGGAGGCCGTCGAGGCGACCATCTCCTCGAAGCAGGTCACCTACGACCTCCACCGACAGATTGAGGGCGGCGAGAAGCTGGCGACCAGCGAGTACGCCGAGGCAGTCGTGCAGAACATAGAGCGACTCGCGTAACGAGTCGCTGAAAGTCGAGCGGCTTCGCCGCGAGACCATCGAGCGACTTTCGTAGCGACTCGTTCTGACTCTCGTGGCGAAACCGCGAAAACGGCAAGTCGCTGGCTCGAACCGGCCGCGTTGAGTATCCGCACCCGTCACTTCCGTTTTGCGCCGGTACCAGAACCTTGCCTCCGTCGGGAGTAGCCGTCTGTCGCCACGAAGAAGCCAACGAGGACAACTGCACCACCGAGTATCCAGAAAATGTCCGTCGATACCTGTCGGCCGATCAGAATGAGGGCAGTTCCTGCTACCATAACTACGAGGCCGTAGAGGATATCCGAGATGGTGCGAAGCTGTGGATCCATGTCACCGAGGTAACAGCCCAGTCACACTACCGTTTCGAAATCCACCGAGCCGCCACGAACAACCCTCGATTCTGCAACGAGACACGCCTCGTCGACGATGTGACCTCCTCGCCACCGATGCTTTTCTGCCAGGCACTCGTGTCACAGGCCATGACTCCGGACCGGGACCGGCCTGACCACGCCGACCCCGACCACGCCGGCGCCCTCCACCACGCCGAACTCGCAGTCTCAAACCTCGAGACTGCCGCGCCGTTCTGGGACTGGCTGCTCACGGAACTCGACTACGAGCCGAAGGACACCTGGGAGGGCGGTCGGTCGTGGATCCGGGGCCCGACGTACGTCGTGGTCAAGCAGGCCGACGAAGACGGAGCTGTCGAACGACGAGCCCCTGGCCTGGACCACGTGGCCTTCCACGCCGGATCCCGGGACCAGGTCGACCGGATTACCGACGAAATCCGGGAGCGACCCGAGACGACGTTGCTGTACCCCGACCAGCATCCCTTCGCCGGGGGCTACTACGCCGTCTACTTCGAGGACCCGGACGGTATCACGGTCGAGGTCGTCGGTCCGGAAGAATAGGGCCCCGTGTCGATACGACCCTACCTGTCGACGCTCCCCAGCACGATATCCAGGCTCCCCAGCGTCGCGATGAGGTCGGCGACGTACTCGCCGTCGGCCATCTCGCCGAGCGCCGAGAGGTTGTGGAAGTCCGGGGTGCGGATCTTGAACCGGGCCGGCTTGGCGGTGCCGTCAGACCGCATGTAGATGCCGAGTTCACCCTTGGCGGCCTCGGCGGCCCGGTAGGTCTCCGCGTCGGCGGGCGGTTTCAGCGTACGGGGAACGTTCGACTGAATGGTCCGGTCGTCCTCGGGCCAGTCCTCCAGCAGGTCGACGCACTGCTCGATGATCCGGGCCGACTGCTCGACCTCTTCGAGGCGGACGAGGACTCGCGAGAAGTTGTCACAGCCGTCGTCGGTCACGACTTCCCAGTCGAGTTCCTCGTAGTATCCATATGGGTCGTCCCGGCGGATGTCGTAGTCGATGCCCGAGGCCCGGCCGACCGGACCCGTCGCGCCGTAGGATTTGGCCGTTTCCGGATCGAGGTGGCCGACGCCGAGGGTGCGCGACTGTAGGATCTCGTTGTTCGTGATGAGGTCGTGGAACTCCTCGAGGCGCCGGGGAATGTGGTCGACGTAATCACGTACTTTCTCCAGGTACTCCTCGCGGGGTTCGGGCAGGTCCCAGGCGACGCCGCCGACCCTGTAGTAGTTGGGCATCATCCGCGAGCCACAGAGGTCCTCCGTGAGGTCGAAGACCATGTCCCGCTCGGTCATCCCGTACATGAAGATGGCCGTGAAGTCGCCGTAGACGTCCAGTGCAAAGGTACCGATGGCCAGCATGTGGCCGAGGATGCGACCGAACTCGGCGGTCATCGTCCGGAGGACCCTGGCGTAGTCCGGCACGTCGACGTCGGCCAGGTCCTCGACGGCCCTGGCGTAGGCGTGTTCGTTCGGGAAGTGCGAGGAGTAGTCCCACCGGTCGGGGTAGGGCATGATCTGGTGGCGGTAGGTGTTCCCCTGGCAGAGTTGCTCCTCGCAGCGGTGGAGGTAGCCGATGTCGGGGTCCACGTCCTCGACAGTCTCGCCGTCGAGCGAGACTTCGAGGTGGAGCACGCCGTGGGTGGCCGGGTGGTGAGGCCCGATGTTGAGGAACATCGTGTCCAGGTTCTCGTCGTGGACGTCCTCGCCCTTGATGGGATTCTTGTGGCGCTCCAGCGTGACGACCTGGGGCTGGTCCTGGTCGTAATCGCGGGACAGGGGGTGGCCTCGCCAGGTCTGGGGCAGGAGGATCCGCCGGTGGTCCGGGTGGCCCTCGAACTCGACGCCGACTAGATCGTATGCCTCGCGCTCGGCCCAGTCGGCGCTCCGGAAGACGGGTTCGACCGACTGGACGACCGGCTCGTCGGTCGGCGTCGGCACGACGACCGACAGCTCCTGGGTGGGGTCGGCGAACTTCTTGAGGTGGTAGATGGTCTCGTAGCGGTCCTGGTACTCCTGGGCCGTGATCGTCGAGAGGTGGTCGAACCCGGCCTGCTCTTTGAGCGTCGCGACGGCCTCGCGCACCTCGTCCGGCCGGACGACGAATCCCTCGGCGTTCAGGTGGGTTTCGCGGTCGAGCACCAGGTCGCCGAGCAGGTCCGCGAGTTCGTCGTAGTCCACCTCGCCCGCGTCGGTGACGCCGACCGTCTCGGGCCGGGCAGGGTGCTCGAGACTCATGGTGACTCCGCCCAGTTGTACCGCATGGCCAGCGTGTCGTCCTCGATGTCGTCGGCGAGGTCCTCGATTATCTCGTCCCGTTCCAGGTCGCCGAACCGTTCGAGTTCGTAGGGCTTGACGACGACCGGGCTCGCCTCGCCGTTGGCGACCCGCTCCTGGAGCTTGGCGATGCCGTAGATGAGTGCTTCCGGCCGGGGCGGACAGCCGGGGACGTGGATGTCGACGGGAATGACCTCCTCTGCGCCCTTGACGACGTTGTAGCCCTCCTGGAACGGCCCTCCAGAGATGGTGCACGAACCCATGCCGACGACGAACTTGGGCTCGGGCATCTGGTCGTACACCCGCTTCATCCGGGGCGCGAACTTCGAGACGATGGTGCCGGGAACGATGATGCAGTCGGCCTGGCGCGGCGAAGCACGCGGAACGCCGACGCCGAAGCGGTCGAGGTCGTGTTTCGTGGTGTAGGAGTGCATCATCTCCAGGCTGCAGCAGGCGATGCCGAACTGGAGCTGGAACATCGACGTCGAGCGCACCCAGTTCATGAACGAATCGAACTTCGTGAGAATGAACGGTTTCGACCCGAACGCGCGCCGAAGTTTCGAGTTGAAACGGTCGTTCCGGCTGGACTCCGCCACGGCGGGCGGGACCGGCCGGTCGTCCTCTCGGTCGGCGGCCGTCCGGCGCCGCTCGGCGGTATCACTCACGTCTTGCACCCCGTCTGTGTCCAGGACTCATGCTCGGAACTCCTCCCGGCGAGGCTACGCCGTTGCCGGGTTTGAACCTTGGGAGCAACCAGCACACAGACCTGTGTTTCGCGTGGAAATGATCGACCGATTCGACGTTCACCGGCGCCCGTGACCGGGGTCGACGAACGCCGCCAAGCACTCCAGGGACTCCCGATGGCGGCCGCGGGCTGGAGTGGGGCACCGTCACCCCACGGGTACGTTTCCCGTCCTGTTCAGGACGTGACGTACACCGTTGGTCGGTCGAAGACGAACTCGTCCATGAAGGCCCGGAGGACGGCGAGGGATTGTAGCGCCCAGAACAGTGGAAGCGTGGCTGCAGCGACGAATTCCCGGGGTGCGTGGTCGCGCCCCTGGCGATGGTCGGTGGTCACGACGCCGACGAATGCAGCGAACGGCCCGCCGAATCCCAGGACGCCCAGGGCCGCCGGCCACCAGTCTGGCAGGAGGGGCGCGACCGGAATGCCCGCTAATCCAACGAGGACGGACGGCACGGCCAGGACGAGCATCGGTAGCGCGAGGAGAGCCCCGAAGGTGGCGGCCGCGTCGATGCTACCCCGACGGGACAAGTCGGTGTCGCCACGGAGAGTTTCGAACCACGCCCGGGCGACCTGCATGCCGCCGCGTGCCCAGCGGACTCGCTGGCTCCAGAGCGCCCGCAGCGTCGTGGGGTTTCGCTCGTAGGACAGCAGGCCAGGGTCGACGCGGACGGTGCCGCCGTCGGACTGGAGGCGCCAGGCCAGCGCCAGGTCTTCGAGCAACACCGTCTCGTCGAACCGGCCGTCGTCGAAGAGGGTCGCCTCGAAGAACGCCTGACCGCCGGTGAAGACGGAAAAGCCCCCGAGGCGGTCCCGGGCGACAAACTCCACGCGTTCGGCGAGGTGGTGTTCGACCGTGGCGTAGAGCGCGACGAGCGACTCACTCGGGTTGTAGCCGTAGCGGCGGCCGGTCACGCACCGGACGCCCTCGGTCTCTAGGTGGGTGACAGCCCGGCGGAGCGCGTCCGGGGCGAGTCGCTGGTCGGCGTCGACGACGGCGACTGCCTCGCCGGTCGCCCTGGCCAGGCCGGCGTTCGTCGCGGCCGCCTTGCCGCCGGGTGGGTCCCGACGGGCGACTGCGACGACCCTGGGGTCGGTCCGGGCCGCCACCTCCGCGATTGCCGCCGTCCCGTCGGTCGACGCCGCCTCGTAGACGACGACGATCTCCAGCCTGTCGGCCGGATAGGCCAGGGCTCGACAGGCCGCCAGCGTCTCCGCCAGGACTCCCGCCTCGTCGTAGGCCGTCACGATTACGCTCGCCGGTGGTAGCTCCGCTGGCGGCTCGACGGCTCGACTCTGGGCGCGACACTCGGGGAGGGCGACGGCCGCGCCGAAGAGGAGCCGAACTCCGCCACCGACGACAGCGAGGACGACCAGCGTGGAAACGACGCTGGCGTAACCGGGAACGACGAGGGCCGGTCCGCTGAAACCGGCGGCCAGAATACCGACGGCAGTGACGTCCTCGCCCAGGCGGCGCCAGGAGGGACGCGACGCTCCCGGTTTGCGAACGCGCATCGATAGCCGAGTCGGGGCGCCCGACCAATGACCGCCGGGGCGGCAGGTGAAAGCCGGTCAGTCCATCCAGTCCGGATTCAACCGTGGCGGGCTGAAGACGTTGATGCCGTCGACGGGGACGTCGGCACGGTTTTCGGCGGTGTGAGACACGTTTGCCGGCATCACGTAGGACTCGCCGGGGCCGATGACGTACTCCTCGCCGCCGATGAGGAAGGTGAAGGTACCCTTGCAGACGTAGCCGGCCTGTTCGTGTTCGTGGCTGTGCTCCGGGACGGTGGCGTCGGGTTCGATGTGGAAGTGCTGGACGCTCATTCGTTCTCCCGTCGCCAGCTGTGTGAGGTGGACCCCGTCGACGACCTCGACGGTTTCGCTGTCCGCCGGTGCCTTCTCCTGCATGTCCTTGGGTGTTGGCCGCGAGGTTCCTAAGGTTTCTGTCCTCGATGGTGAACGAATGCTGAAATTGTGGTGGATTTCGTGTCTGTCAGTCGTGCGCCGCGACGGGAGTGAAAGCCCTCGGCCCGCTGGCGGTCGCTCTCCCGGATATCTCCGCTCACTTCGTTCGCTCAGATAGGGCCGGGAGAGCGACTCCACTCACGTCGTTCGTCGCCAGACGGGAGGTCGGCGCAGCCGACCTCCTATACCGTGACGGCGAGTGCGCGGCGGTTTCACCGCCGCGACGCACCCTCACCAGCCGACTCCCTCACTCGCTTCGCTCGTTCTGTCGTCCCTCGCGTACTGGCTCGACCGCCTCACTGCTCACGGCTCCCTGCGGTCGCCGTTCACACCGAGATGTTCCCGTTGGTCGCGTCTCGCAGTCGGCGTCGAGCCAGCGCGCCAACCGCTGCTGCATCAGATCACGTCTTGGTGGTCTGCTGAGCGACCGCGGGGAGTGGTTCAAAAGACGGCGCATCGCGCCGCCTTTTGTCATGACGAGAGAGCTACGCTCTCTCGAACCACGAAGCAGAGCCTTGGCAGACGCAGCGCCGAACCCAGTGAGGCGACCGTCTGCCGGAGGACTGAAAGGGCGAACCTTCCTCGCGTCCAGTTTAGTCGCTGAGGTAGCCCTATCCGACCGAACGAAGTGAGGGAGGATATCTACCTTCGCGACCGCGAGGAAGGTGAAGGCTTTCTTCGTCATTGCGGAAGCGGTGCTGTCGAAGACGAAATCCAAATTTCATAGCCAGCGAGGTGCGGGCTTTCGAAGGAGCTGCTGTGCGGGCGCTATCAGAACGCCCTAGCAAACCACACCCAAACCCGAATACGCACCCCATAACCCGGACCACCGACGCAGACACTCCACGCTACCGTAATAATATTTAATTAGCCGGGAGCCGACACACCAAACGTGACCGAGACCGTCACCGACGTGCAGGTGTCACGCCACGACGTCCTCCTGGCAGCCATCGGCCTGTCGATGCTAGTCGCGGGCGTCGCTGGACTGGTCCTCTCGGTTCCGCTGGCGGTCGCCCTGGCAGCAGGGAGCGTGCCGGCGAGCGGTGGCGTCGGCTACGCACTGTTCTACCGACCGCCGAACACCGACGCATAGCGTCGAAACTGCTGGGGCTTGGCGAGACGACGCGAAAAATCCGACTCCGTTACTTCGCGACCGGCGGCTGGTCGTCGGGGTAGGCCTGCTTGACCTGGAGCGCGGCGCTTGCCGCGAGACCCGTGGCGATGTCGTCGCGCTCTTCTTCCTCGATGCGAACGCTGGATTCGGCCGGTGTGTAGTCTGCGCTGACGATGCCACCGATAGGAGGCTGGACCGCTACGGTAGCGCGGGGACCGTTCTGGCCGTCGGCGATCTCCGAACCGACGACGAACTCGCTGGGGAGCAGTTCGCGGGTCCGGGCGGCGACGCTGGCCAGATCGCGTCGGAGGTGCCGGCGCTCGGCCGAAGACAGTTCGAGCGGGGCGTCCTCGTCGGCGAACGGCGTGTTTCCGTACATCTGGAATATCTCGCCAGAGGTAGGGACGGGGGGATTAAAAACCTCCTGGGTTGCCGTGTGAGCCACTCACAGGCGGAAACCGAGGGCGGCGGGGTGGGGACGCGTGACAGGGGGG
>CAZGAX010000163.1:0-7724 GCA_964523745.1 uncultured Halobacteriales archaeon
CTACCACTGCCACTCCCTGCCGCTGAAAGAACACATCCACCGGGGGCTGTACGGCATGATCATCGTCGACCCCGACCCAGAACGGGTCGCGGACCCCGAGTACACCAGAGAGTACGTCAACTACCAGGGTCCCATCGACGAGGACTACCGCGCCGATCTGGTCGAGAAGGCCGAACTCCGCAATCACGAGTACCGCGCCGACGAGGTCGACGAGATGGTGATGGTCATGAACGGTTTCGACACCAACTTCGACGGGGATAACGAGGTCTACGCCGCCAACACCCGGGCCTTCGCCTACGGCGTCAAGAGCACGAACGGCTACGGCGAGACGACGGCCGGCGAGACGATAAAGCCGATCCAGATAGACAAGGACCAGCGCCAGCGCATCTACCTGCTGAACGTCATCGAGTTCGACCTGATCAATTCGCTGCACACCCACTCGCAGTTCTTCGACTACTACGACCACGGGACCACCCTGCTACCGACCCACAAGACCATCGACACGATCATGCAGTGCCAGGCACAGCGCGGCATCGTCGAACTGGACTACGGCGAGCACCAGCCGGGGTTGTACATGTTCCACGCTCACCAGTCCGAGTTCGCCGAGCTGGGCTGGATGAGCTTCTTTGAGGTGCAATAATGGCAGAGATAGAATCCGACGCCGAAACGGAGGCAGAGACCGCGACTGACGGCATCGACCTCTCCAGGTGGGCGATGGCCCTGTTGCCCGTCGTCCTCCTCGTCGTCCTCCTGGGCGTCGTGGTCGCATTCCCGCTGTTCGGCGGCGTCCAGAGCGGAGAACCGCTGCCCGACGTGACGATTTCGCACGTCACGCTGCCCAACGACGAAACGCTCGTGTTGCACGTGACGAACAACGGACCGCAGGAAGTGACCATCTCGCAGGTCCTGGTCGACGACGCCTACTGGAACTTCGGGGCTGGCGGGGGTGACGGCGGTGCGGTAACGCTCGGTGCCCTCGAAAGCACGACGATAGAGATCCCGTATCACTGGACGCCAGGGTGGGACCTGGAGACTGCCCTCGTCCTGGATGGCGGGACGACGTTCCATCACACCATCGTCGCACCCCAGCCGTCGCCGGAGGTAGGGCTTGACGTCCTCGGGACCCTCGCCCTCATAGGCCTCTTCGTCGGCGTCATCCCCGTCGCACTGGGGATGCTCTGGCTGCCGTTCATCAGCAGGATGGACGACCGCTGGCTCCACGGCGTGCTCGCCTTCGCCGCCGGCATTCTTGGATTCCTGGCGTTCGACGCCGGCTTCGAGGCGTTCGAACTCGCCGAGTCCGTCCCCGGTGCCTTCGAAGGTCGGTTGCTCGTGGTGACCGGCGCCCTCGGGACCGTGCTGCTCGTCCAGGGCGTCTCGGACCACTTCACGGCCGGCGAGAACGTGTCGGCACTCGGCCTGGCCTACATGGTGGCACTCGGCATCGGCCTGCACAACCTCGCCGAGGGGCTTGCCATCGGGAGTTCGTTCGCCCAGGGTCGGGTCTCGCTCGGAGCCTTCCTCGTAATCGGCTTCATGATCCACAACGTGACCGAGGGCCCCGCAGTCGTCGCGCCGGTCGCCAGAGACCGACGGCCAGCCCTCTGGCACTTCGCCGCCCTCGGCCTGCTGGCCGGTGCGCCGGTCATCCTGGGGGGCTGGATCGGTAGCTTCGCCTACTCGCCGACGCTCGGCGCCCTGTTCCTGGCTGTCGGCGTCGGCGCTATCATCCAGGTGGACTGGGAGATTGCCCGAATGATTCGCCAGGACGGACGGCTCGGGACGGCCGGGAACGTGCTCGCGTTCCTCGTCGGCCTGGTCGTCATGTACGGCACGGACCTGTTCGTCGCGCTCTGAAGACCGCCGACGAACGCTCCGGGCGTAAGGGGTTTTTGGCCACCACTCGAAATTCGGGTATGCGCGGCCTCGACGACACGGACCGACGAATTCTGGAGTTACTTCTCGAAGACGGCAGGCGACCGTACCGGGAGATCGCGGACGTCGTCGACCTCTCGCCGCCGGCCGTCTCCGACCGCGTCGATCGCCTCCGCGAGATCGGTCTCATCCGGCGTTTCACCGTCGACCTCGACCGGTCGCTGCTCCAGGAAGGCGTCTCGGTCCTCGTCACGGTCCACGCCAGGGCCGGCACCGCCGACGACGCCGTCGCTGCTCTGGACGGCGAAGACGCCGTGGAGTACTGTTTCCGGACGGTCGACGACCGCGTCGTCTTCACTGCCACCGTCCAGGAGGAGGAAATCGGCTCGTTCATCGCCGACCGTCTCGACCTCGGCGACGTCCGGGACTACGAGGTCCGCCTGCTCGCCGACGCCGAGTGGACGCCGGGCGTCCGCTCTGCCCAGTTCGCCCCCTCGTGTGCCGAGTGTGGCAACACCGTCGACAGCGAGGGCGAGTCAGAGCGCCTCGACGGCGAGGTCTACCATTTTTGCTGTGGGTCCTGTCGTGAGAACTTCGTCTCGCAGTACGAGCGGCTTCAGGAAGGAGCCTGAGGCATCCCACGCCGAAACGTATCGATAGTGTGTGGCCCGATCTGACTTTGTATTGTAAGTATTAAGTCGAATTTGACTTCTGCTTTGTAAGCGGACAGTGCCTTGAACGTGGATGTCCTAGGTTGGTGCAATGACGAACAGGACGGCCCGCCTCGACTTGCGAGGCATGACCTGCGCGAACTGTGCGGGGACCATCGAGGAACGCGTAGCAGGTCTCGAGGGCATCTCCGAGGTGGACGTGAACTATGCGACGGACGAGGGAACGGTCACTTACGACCCCGACCAGGTCTCGCTCCGGGACGTCGTCGCCGCCGTCGACGACGCGGGCTACGGCGTGGTCACGGAAACCGTGACGTTCGGAATCTCGGACATGACCTGTTCGAACTGTGCGTCGACGAACGAGGGGCGACTGCTCGACGTGACCGGGGTCGTCGACGCGGACGTGAACTTCGCCACCGACGAGGCCCAGGTGACCTATCTGCCGGGAGAGACGAGTCGCTCTGTGCTGTACGATGCCGTCGAGGACGCCGGCTACTCGCCGGTCCGCGACGAATCTGTCGAGGACTCCGGCGCCGAGGCCGGGCAAGCCCGGACCGACCGGGAGCGTCGAGAAGCCGCTCAGTCGGCAGAAATCCGGAAACAGCGTCGCCTGACTCTCTTCGGCGCCGTCCTCTCGGTCCCGTTTCTGTTCTTCCTCGCCGACCGCTTTCTCCTCGGCGGGCAGCTATTCCCGGAGACCGTCTTCGGCGTCGCCTTCGGCTGGGTAGAGTTCCTGCTCGCGACGCCGGTCCAGGCGGTGCTCGGCTGGCCGTTCTACCGGAACGCGTACAAGGCGCTCGTAAGGAACCGCCGGGCCAACATGGACGTTCTCATCGCACTCGGCTCTTCGACGGCGTACCTCTACTCGCTTCTCGCCCTCCTCGGGCTGCTTGCCAGCGAGGGCCTCTACTTCGACACCGCGGCCCTCATCCTCGTGTTCATCACGCTGGGCAACTACCTCGAGGCCCGTTCGAAGGGACAGGCCAGCGACGCGCTCCGGCACCTCCTGGAGATGGAGGCCGACACCGCCACGGTCGTCGAGGACGGCGAGGAACGCGAGGTCCCGCTCGAGGAAGTCGACGTCGGCGACCGGATGAAGGTCCGGCCCGGCGAGCAAATCCCGACGGACGGCGTGGTCGTCGACGGGTCGAGCGCCGTCGACGAGTCGATGCTCACCGGCGAGTCGGTTCCCGTCGAGAAGTCCGAGGGCGACGAAGTCGTCGGCTCGACCATCAACGAGAACGGCGTCCTGATAGTCGAAGCTACGAAAGTCGGTGAGGATACCGCACTCCAGAACATCGTCCGGACCGTCAAGGACGCCCAGAGTCGCCAGCCCGAGATACAGAACCTCGCGGACCGCATCTCGGCGTACTTCGTCCCGGCGGTCATCGCCAACGCCCTGTTCTGGGGCGTCGTCTGGTTCCTGTTCCCTGACGCACTGGCGGGCTTCGTCGGTGCACTCCCGCTCTGGGGGCTGGTCGGCGGGGGACCCGCAGCCCTCTCTGCCTTCGAGTTCGCTGTCGTCGTCTTCGCCAGTTCGGTCCTCATCGCCTGCCCCTGCGCCCTGGGACTCGCGACGCCGGCGGCAACGATGGTCGGCACCACCATCGGCGCCCAAAACGGCATCCTGTTCAAGGGTGGTGACGTCCTCGAACGAGCCAAGGACGTCGACACGGTCGTCTTCGACAAGACCGGGACGCTCACTGAGGGCGAGATGCGGCTGACCGACGTCGAAGTCGTCGGTCCCCTCGCGACCGACGGCGGCGACGCGGCCCACGACGGAGGCCAGGCCGCCGTAACTCGACTGGACGAGGACCAGATCCTCCGTCTGGCGGCCAGCGCCGAATCCGGTAGCGAACACCCGCTCGCCGAGGCAATAGTCGAGGGAGCCGAGGACCGGAGCATCGACGTTGCCAGCCCCGATGCGTTCGAGAATATCCCGGGGAAAGGCGTCCGGGCAACGGTCGATGGGCGCGACGTGCTCGTCGGCAATCGGACGCTCCTCCGTGAGGCCGGCGTCGATCCCGATCCGGCCGCTGAGACGATGGAACGCCTCGAGTCCGGGGGCAAGACCGCCATGCTGGTCGCGGTCGACGGCCAACTCGTTGGCGTGCTGGCCGACGCGGACACCGTCAAGGACAGCGCCGAGGAAGCGGTCAGGCTGCTCCGGGGACGTGGACTCGACGTCGCGATGATCACGGGCGACAACGAGCGGACCGCCCGTGCCGTCGCCGAGCAGGTCGGCATCGACCCCGAAAACGTCCGGGCCGGAGTGCTACCCGAGGACAAGTCAGACGCCGTCGAGGCGATCCAGGCTGACGGCCACCGGGCAATGATGGTCGGCGACGGCGTCAACGACGCGCCTGCTCTGGCGGTGGCTTCGGTGGGCGTCGCCATCGGCAGCGGCACGGACGTGGCCATCGAAGCCGGCGACGTGACGCTGATGCGCGACGACCCGGTCGACGTGGTTCGAGCCATCCGCATCTCCGAGGGGACGCTGGCGAAGATCGAACAGAACCTCTTCTGGGCGCTGGGCTACAACACGGTCCTCATCCCGCTGGCATCGCTGGGCCTGCTCCAGCCGGTGTTCGCTGCCGCCGCGATGGCAACGTCCAGCGTGAGCGTCCTGACGAACAGCCTGCTGTTCCGTGGGTACGACCCCGACCGGGACTACCGGCTCCTCGGCTGGGTTCGGTAACGCCGATACCGTCACCTCGGCTGGATCCGGTCACGCCGACACTGTCGCCCCGGGTGGCGCCCCTGCTTTTCGCTCCCTCTCAGAGGGCGACGGCCTGTTTGTTCGACAGCGACTCGGGGACACCCAGGGTGATGGCGGTCGTCTGCCCACTCCGGGAAGTGAGTCGGACGCTGACGACTTCGCCTCCTTCGAGCCGCTCTCCGAATTCACGGATTCCGGACCGGTCGTCGCTGCCGACGTCGAACGTCAGAACTCCCCGGTCCGAACTCTCGTCCAGGATGGGTTCGGCGTCGGCGTCGTGTAACAGCACGGCCGAAAACGTCCCGTCCGGCGCGTTGGTATCTGCCGGATTGGAGACCACGTGATACGCGCCGCTCGGGCCGATCCACGTGACGGTGACGTCCCGGAGGTCGATCTCGTCGGCCCCCGGTCCCTTCATGACGGTGACGTTCACAAGACCCACCTCACCGTCCTGGATGGCCGTGCCCGTCTGGCCGACTACGACTAGGCGGTCGGTCACCTGCTGGCTGGCCTGGGAGCCGGCCGCCGAGGATTTCCCCTGGAGCAGGCCAGCGGTGTTGATCAACACCCCTGCGGCGATGGACGCCACTAGCACCATCGAGACGAAGACGACCAGCGTCCCGATGCCGACCTGCCCGCGCTTCCATCCGTGTCTCCCCTGCATGTCGGCCACTCGTAGAACGCCCGAAGCTATGGAGGTACGGGGCATAAAATTACACTACCCATTATCTACTGTGATAACGTCGGACACACGTCTGACCACGGGAACTCCGTGCTACGCAGCGGAAATCGTTGCAGCCGTGCAGTCTGTCGGTTCACGTTATCAGGCTCGAAAACAACTTGCGCTCTCGTGGAATCAGGAGCGTTTTCGGGACCGGAACGAGAGCGTAGGTGGGACGGAATGGCCCGGGCCCGCTCGAAGGGTCCGAAACTCAGAGCGCGACGGTCTCGCCGTCGGGGATCTGGTCCGGCACCGTGATCTTCCGGCTCAGTTGTTCGCCGTTCGCCGTCACGATAGTGAGCGTTACCGTCTCTCCGGCCTGCAGACGTTCACCGAACTCGTCGGCGCCGGGAACGTCGTCCGACCCGACGTCGAAGACCAGCGTGGCCCTGTCGGTGGACGTTTCGAGGACCCGGACGGAGTCACCGCTCTCCGCGTCCCGCAGAAGGTACGTCCCGTCGGCACCCTCCCGAGGCGCCGCTGCCGGTGCGAGGTCGTAAGCCCTGTCGTCGACCCATATCGCGGACATCTGGGTCAGGTCGACGGGCTCTCGCCCCGCTGCGGGCGAGACGATCACCCGAACCGACCCGACCGACGACCGGTCCCCGTCGAAGTCGGCACCTCGGACGCCGAGGACGTACAGTTCGTGGTCGGCGTCGAAGCCCGGGCCCCCGGTCGAGTCGGTGTTCGGTGCCCGAACGTCGATGCCGGCGAATCCCAGCGCGTAGGGAGCAACCAGGACGATGGCGACGACGGCAAGCAGGAATAGCAGGAGCCTGTCGAGACCTGATTGACTCCGTGCGGACGATGGACGGTTCATTGGTCTGACCCCGGCGCCTCGTCTCGCCTCCACGGTTGGTCCGCTGGCGCTTAAGCATAGGGGCCGGACTACGGCGATTCGACGTTTTTTCTTCTCGCTGCGCGGTTCCCTCCGGTCGCCGTTCGCTCAAACCGAGACTCGAACGAAGTGAGAATCTCGCAACGGGCGTGGCGGGATTTGAACCAGAACCTGACGGTCGCCTCGCTCCGCTCGGCGCTGCGTCAGGTAGGGCTCAAATCCCGCCATGCCGGTTCGCTCGCCGGTTCGCGTTGCTCACCGTCTCGCTGCACGGGCGTGGCGGGATTTGAACCCGCGATCGAGGGGTTAGGAACCCCTCGCCCTATCCGCTAGGCCACACGCCCTACCGCCCCCTGGGCACCGCCCCGGAAAAACAGTTACGAGACCCGCGAACCACCTAAACCTCCGCTTCGAGTGCTCGATACCGACTCAGGCCCCGAAACGGCGAACTGCTGTCGAACTCGTTTCACTTTCGCTGCGCTCTCCAAACCCACAAGGTCGTCGGGACCGTGAGGGTGAGTGAGGCCGTAATGACAGCAGGTCGGGAACTGCTCGCGGACGCCGACGTGGACGTCGACGCCAGCGACGCTTCCATCGACGACGAGGACGTGCTCGAACTGCTCGAACCCGCCGTCCGCGAGTGGTGGGTCGACCAGTTCGGCGCGTTCGTCCCCGAAAACGGCGGCTTTTTCACTCCGCCGCAGAAGGAGGCCATTCCGCTGATTCACGAGCGGGAAAATGCCCTCATCTGTGCTCCGACGGGCAGCGGGAAGACCCTCGCGTCGTTCACTGGAATCATCAACGAGTTGTTCCGGCGCGACCAGGAATCCGGTCTGGAGAATTCGGTCTACTGCCTGTACGTCTCGCCGCTGAAGTCGCTGGCCAACGACATCCACCGGA
>CAZGAX010000164.1:0-7683 GCA_964523745.1 uncultured Halobacteriales archaeon
GATGAAGTCCGGGCCGTTGTACTGGCGGTGAACGATCGTGCCGTTGGTCGAAGGCGCGTCGACGCTGTCTGCGGCCAGGTCGTCCGGCCGGACGAGCACGTCTATTTTCGCGCCGTCGTAGGCCTCGACCGGGCCGTGGAGCTGGTCGGTCGAGAGCGTCCCCAGCGACGTTTCGACCACGTCGCCCCGAACGCGACCGGGGAGGAAACTCGCCCGCCCGAGGAAACTCGCCACGAAGCGCGAGCCCGGATTCTCGAAGACCGATTCGGGCGCGCCGACCTGTTCGATCCTGCCGTCGTTCATGATCGCCACGCGGTCGGAGATGGACAGGGCCTCCTCCTGGTCGTGGGTGACGGAAACGGCCGTCACGCCGGCCTCCTTGAGGATGCGCCGTACCTCCTCGCGCATCTCGACGCGGAGGCGGACGTCGAGGTTCGAGAACGGCTCGTCGAGCAGGAGGACGTCCGGTTCGGGCGCCAGCGACCGGGCCAGGGCGACCCGCTGTTGCTGTCCGCCCGAGAGCTGTGCCGGCGCCTTGTCGCGGTGGTCCGTCAGGTCGACGAGTTCGAGGAGGTCGTCGACGCGCGCCTCGCGCTCGTCGGCCGGCCAGTCGCGGAGCCCGAACGCAGTGTTCTCCGCGACGGAGAGGTGGGGAAACAGGGCGAAGTCCTGGAAGACGAGGCCGACGTCGCGGTCCTCTGGCGGCGTCATCGCCCCGTTGCCGGCGACCGTCTCGCCGCCGATGACGATTTCGCCGGCTGCCGGGGATTCGAGGCCGGCGATCAGCCGGAGCGTCGTCGTCTTTCCGCAGCCCGATGGACCGAGCAGCGTGAGCAGTTCGCCGTCACGGACGGCAATCGAGAGGTCGTCGACGGCCGTCTCCCGGGCGTACGTCTGGGTGACCCCGTCGAGTTCGAGCACCGTCTGTTCGGCGCTCTCCGGCCGGTCTTCGGCGTCTTCGTCGTTCGTCGTCGTGCGTTGGCGTTCGTCACTCCAGGACATTGTATCGCTCCCGTCCGAGTATCACCAGCATCGACAGGGCCGAGACGCCGACGAGGATAAGCGCCGGCACTGCGGCCTGGCCGTAGTGGCCCGTCCCCTGTACTCTCCAGATATAGGTCACGAGAGTTTGGAACCCCGGTGGCGACAGCATGAGCGTGGCGGGGAGTTCTTTCATCGTCGTGAGAAAGACCAGCGCCGCCCCGGCGAAGACGCCCGGTGAAATCTGTGGCAAGACGACGCGCCGGAACGACTGGAGCGAGGAATCGCCCATCGACTGGGCCGCTTCTACGTGTTCGGGGTCAACCTGGAGGATCGACGACTCCAGAATGCCGACCGCCTGGGGGACGAACCGGACCACGTAGGCGAAGACCAGTAACGGTAGCGTCAGGTAGAGCGGGTTCACGACCTTCAGCCCGAGATAGACGAGGGCAAGACCCACTACGACGCCAGGCATCGCGTAGCCGACGTATGTTGCCCGCTCCGGCAGGGACCCGAGCCAGGATTCGCTCCGCGCCGAAAGGTAGGCGATCGGTAGCCCGACGACGACGGCGGCGACGGCAGCTGCCGTCGCGACGAGCACCGAGTTTGCGACTATCGAGAGGCCGAATGAATACCCGCTGCCGCTGTAAGCTGGTGGCGTCCAGACGAGCCACATCCCGAGGATGCCGAGCGGCACGACGAGGGCGACGACTGCGACCAGGGCGAAAAACGCCACTGCCGGCCACCGGAGCATACCGAGTTCGATCCGGTCCGGTCGATTGCTCCCGGCACTCACGTGGGCTCCTTCCTGGTTGGCATTGAACCGGGATTCTGCAAGGAGGATCGCGATCGTCAACAGTAGTAACAACAGGGACAACAGCGCAGCCGATCCCAGCTGAAAGTTTTGCTGGTCCTGAAATATCATCCGTGTGAAAACGTCGTATCGCATAATCTGGGGCGTCCCGTAGTCTGACAGCGTGTACAGCGCCGCCAGGAGCGACCCGGCAGCGATACCGGGGAGGATCTGTGGGATCGTGACGTGCCGAAACGCCTGGATGCGGTCGTGGTTGAGCGTCCGGGCGGCTTCGACGACGGTCCCGTCGAACGAGATCAACGACGCCCGCGTCGTCAGGTAGACGTACGGATAGGTAAAGAGGGTCAACACCAGTGCAGTGCCCCAGAGACCGTAGACCGACGGGAGCGATTCGATACCCACTGGGGCGAGGGCATTGTCCAGGACGCCTCTCGGGCCGAACGCCGAGACGAAGGCGAACGCACCGAGGTAGCTCGGAACGACGAGCGGCAGCGCAGCGACGACGGTCCAGAACCGCCTGAACGGCAGGTCGGACTGGACCGTCAACACAGCCATCGGGACGCCGAGCAGGATCGATCCGCCGGTGACCAGCGCCACGAGCACGACAGAGTTGATCGTGATTTGTGCCGTAGACTGCCGGAAGACGATCTGGACGGCACGCGACGGCTGGACCTCCAGCGCACTCAACACGATCCAGAGAACGGGTGAAAGCAACAGGAGTGCCAGCAACACTCCGACGACCGTCAGCACCCCCGGGAAACGGCGGCGACCCTGGGTTCGGAGGGTCTCCACCGTCGATTCGAGGGTGCTGGAGGGTTCCATACTAGCTCAGGATGCCCGTCTCCCGTAAGAGGTCAACGGTTCCCTCCGTGTCGGCCAGTTTCGCCAGGTCGATGTCGGGCGGCTGGAGTTCGTCGATAGCCGGAAGGCCCCCGACCGGCTGGACGCCGGGGATGGTCGGATAGGCGAACGTCCGGGTCGCGAAGAACTCCTGGGCCTCTGCCGACACCAGGTGACGGACGAAGTTCATCGCCAGGTCCTGGTTGTCCGTCCCCTCGATGATTTCTGCGCCGGAGACGTTGACGAGCGCACCGGCATCGCCCTTCGTGAACGCCAGGTCGAGCGGCGCGTTCTCTCTCCCGGTCTTGACCCGGAGTGCGTAGTAGTGGTTGGCGAACCCGAACTGAATGTTGCCCTTCGCGACGTTGTTCGACACGCGGAACTCGTCGGGGTACTCTTTGACGCCGAGGTCGAGCATCGACTCGAGCCAGTCCTTCGTCGCCGACCGACCGCGGAGCAGTCGCATCGCGGTGACGAACGACTGGAACGCGCTGTAGCTGGGCGCCCACCCGACGGCGTTTGCAAACCGGGACTGACCCGGCACGTCCTGGACCGAGTTCGGAACGTCGCTGGCCGAGAGTTGATTCGTGTTGTAGGGCAGCGCCCGGGCTCGACCGGCGATGCCGACCCACTGGTCGGTTCGCAGTTCGGGCCGCACGGCGTCCTGGATCTCGCTCGATAGCGTCTCGGTGACTCCGGCGTTAGCGACCCTCCCGAGCGACCCGGCGTCCACGGCGATGAAAACGTCGGCCCGGCTAGTACCGGCATCGCTCTCCTGGACGATCTGGTTGGCCAGCGTCCGGGAGGCGTCCATCTTGTGGTTGGCCTTGAAGTCCGAATAGTTCTGTTCCAGCAGCTCGATTAGATCGAGATACAGGCCGCCCTCGCCCCCACCGAGGTAGAACGTCAGTTCTCCCTCCAAGTCCGGAAGGTCCTCGATTGACGTCCCGCCCGGCGCCGGGCGAGCGTCGACCATCGGTCCGGAGCCACGGAAGTTGGCCAGCGAGATGCCCGCGGACTCGCCGTCTCCGTCGCCGTCTCCACCGAGGAAGCCACAGCCAGCCAGCGCACCGGCTCCGGCGACCGCGCCGGCCGCGACGAACTTTCGGCGGGAGAACCGCCGCCGTCCACCTGCCTGTCGGGCTGTACTACAGTCGTCGTGTCGCGTCGCGTCGTTCTCGTTCATGGATGCGTGTCGTACTGACTCGTTGTCTCTTCTCAGTCGTCGCTCGCGGGTGGTGCCGTCCGGGACGCCGAGGTGGCGTGGCCGGGCACCGATTCGAGTTCGTCCAGGCAGTCCAGCCAGTCCAGCATGTGCTCGCCGACGTAGTTGAGGAAGGCACCGTTCTCCCACTCCTCGTAGTCGCCGTCGGCGAGGCGGTGGGCGATCGCCTCGAAGACGCCGGCGTAGCTGTCGGCGTCTGCGCCAGCGCCGTCGGCTATCTCCCAGACGTGTTCGTTCAGCTCCAGGCCGTGCACCTCGTTCGTGAGGTCCGAGAACGTCGACCGGGGGGCCTTGTTGTGCTCGCAGAGCGGCTCGCCGTTGTATATCTGGGTCCCGACGACGTCGCAGGCCCGCTTGAGGAAGACGCCGCTCCAGATGTCGTCGAACCGGCCGACGTCCCAGGGATTGTCGTCCATCGGCAGCTGGTAGAACGCCGGGACGACCTCGCGCCGGAAGGCGAGGTTCATCGAGCAGACCGTGAGGTACTGGCCCTCGGCAGCGACGAAGTCGCCGGCGAAGTCATCGGAGTCGGTGCGTGTCTGGGCCTGACCGTCCAGGTCGCCGTCCATCAGGATGCGGACGGCGTCCAGGTCCGGGACGTTCGTCCAGAGGCCCTGCGAGGCCACGACGTCGCCGACGTCGGTCTCGGTGGTCTCGACCGTCTCGTCCATCGCCGAGTATGGGTAGCCCCTCGGGTAGAGGCCGTGCTCGTCGGCGTTCTGGTAGAGGACGTTGACCCACCGCTCGTCGGACGTGACTTCCTCGACGGTACCCTCGAAGGCGAGATTTTCGAGGTGGCGGCCGAAGAAGTCGAACTCGTCGTGTGGCAGCGTGTCGTCGTCGACGAACACGCCGTACTGGAAGTCGTTTGCCCAGAGGTACAGCAAGCCGAAAGACGTCTGCGCGTGACTGGCTTCGGGAATCAGGTGACCGTACTCGCCGACGCCGTGGCGTTCGAGCCAGGCCGTCCGGCCGGTGCCGTCGAAAACCTCGCCCGCGACGTCCAGGTCTTCGAGCATCGCCGCCATGCCGTCGGTGTCACAGAAGTCCTCGGTGACGAGGACGAAGTGCAGCCGGTCGGTGTCGAAGCCGTGACGTCTCGCGTTTGCTACGTACTCTTCGATACAGTCCCACTCCCGTATCGTCGGGACGACGACGCAGACGTCCGCTGCTCGCTGACTCATCCGTAGGTGACGTTGTTTAGGCTGTCCTAAAGTAACTGTCGTTTCGGCTCGCCTAAATTAGGGCGATCTGCAACCGTTGCCGTCGCTCGCGATGATAACGCATAAGTTTAGGTTCGCCTAATTCACGTCGACGTGGAGTTGACCCGTCGCGACGCGCTGGTCGCCCTCGCCGCCAGCGGCGTGGCCATCGGTGGCGGCGCCGTCGCGCTGACCTGGGACGACCGTTCGGACTCGGGTGACCCGGCCATCGGCGACCACGAGGTGGCCACGCTCGAGGCAGTCGCAACGGTGCTCTACCCCTCCTCGGTCGAAGCCATTCCGACCTTCCTCGAGACGTACGTCGCCGGCAAACTGGACGACCGGCCCGAGCGGGCCGAGGACGTCGCGACCGCGATCTCTACGCTGGACGAGTACAGCCGGACCTGGTGGGACGATGCCTACGTCGACCTGTCTCCCGAGACCCGTCGGCAGGTCCCCGACCACATGGGACTGGACCAGGTCGAGGCACGTCCCGACGGCAACGACGTCGAACGCGTCAGGTATTACCTCGTGGACGAACTGCTGTACGCGCTGTACACCTCGCCGGCGGGTGGGAAGCTCCTCGGCATCGAGAATCCCCCGGGCTATCCGGGTGGTCAGGCGAGCTATCAGCGGGGGCCGACCCGTGAGTGACCGGGACCAGCCCGTCGGGGCTGCCAGTGAGCGGACGCCGAGCGACCGGGTCGACGTCTGCGTCGTCGGCTCCGGTCCGGCCGGTGCCCTCGTCGCTCACCGCCTGGCCGACCGGGGGCACGACGTGGTCGTCCTGGAGGCCGGGCCGCGCTTCGACCCGGAGCGTCGCGAAGCACAGATGGAGCAGGCGCTCCGGCCACCCCACGGCAGACAGGACGTCTGGAACGTCGGCGGGGAGCGAGACGCCTATTCGACGGGTGGCGAGCGGGACTACCCCCTGAACCAGGCCCGCGTGAAGGGCGTCGGCGGAACGACGCTGCACTGGCAGGGGATGGTGATGCGCCTCCACGAGGCCGACTTTCGCCGCCAGGGCCGCGACGGCGTGGCCCGCGACTGGCCCATCGACTACGACGACCTGCAGCCATACTACGCGGACGCCGAATCGGCGCTCGGCGTCGCCGGGGCAACCGACAACCCCTTCGCCCCGCCGCGAGAGGGGCCGTTCCCCTTGCCGGCGTTTCCGCCCTCGTACTCGGACTCGATCTTTGCCGAGGCGTGCGAATCGCTCGGCATCTCGATGCACAGCGTGCCGAACGCCCGGAACTCCGAGTCGTACGACGGCAAATCGGCCTGCGTGGGGTACGGCACCTGCCAGCCGGTCTGTCCCTCAGGGGCGAAGTACGACGCGACGCGCCACGTCGAGAAGGCGGACGCTGCCGGAGCCCGCATCGTCGACCGTGCGCCGGTCCAGCGCCTGGAACACGACGACGCAGGCGAAACTGTCGAAGCCGCCGTCTACGCCACGCCGGACGGCACCGAACACCGCCAGGAGGCCCGGCAGTTCGTCCTGGCCTGCGGCGGGGTCGAGACGCCGCGACTCCTGCTCCTCTCGCGCTCCGAGCAGTATCCCGACGGACTCGCGAACTCCAGCGGCGCCGTCGGGCGGTACTTCATGGACCACCTGTTCGCCGGGACCGGCGGGCGCATCGACCGGCGGACCCGCCAGCACCACGTCGGCTTCATCACCAGCGAGTCCCACCAGTTCTACGACGAGCCTGGCGCAGCAGCCGATGGCTCGGACGGGGAGATCCCGCCCGCCAGCGCCGACGACCTCGGCCCGATCAAACTGGAGTTTTTCAACTACGCCGGGCCGACGCCGGTGGGTGCTGCGCTCGCTGACGGTGGCTGGGGTGACGAACTGCTGGACCGGCTGAAGGACGCTTACGGTAACAGCGTCGGCCTCGGCGGGCTCGTCGGCCAGTTGCCCAGGAAGGAAAACAGGGTGACGCTGGACCACTCGCGGACCGACGACCACGGGAATCCGGTTCCGAAGATCACCTGGAGCATCGACGACCGGACCAGGCGGACCATCGAGCGCGCCAACGAGATTCAGGAGCGGATTCTGGGTGAACTGGACGCAGAGGTGACCTGGCAGGTCGGCCCCGACTCGACCGGGCCGGCGTTTCACCACATGGGGACGACGCGGATGGGTGAGGACCCCGCCGAGAGCGTCGTGAACTCTCGCTGTCGGACCCACGACCTTTCGAACTGCTGGATCGCTTCGAGCAGTGTGTACGTGACGAGCGGGGCGATGAATCCGACGCTCACTATTGCGGCGCTGGCTCTCAGGGTTGCTGACCACGTCGACGAGGTTCTTTGAATTTGGAGTGAGTGGCTTGCCGCTGAAACCGCAAACGGCAGGAAAGCCCTCGGCCCGCTGGCGATCGCTGAGCGGGATATCCTCAGTCGTGGTTCGAGAGACGCCTGCGGCGTCTCTCGTCATCACGCAAGGCGCCTCCGGCGCCTTTCGAACGACTTCGCTCCTTCGGACAGTGCCCGCTCAGCGACTCCCCTCACTTCGTTCGGCGCCACCGGGAGGCCGGCTTCGCCGGCCTCCTATAACGTGACGGCCTCGCCGTCACGCGGGCCTCGCCCTTTCATCCTCCGGAAGACGGTCGCCTCGCTGC
>CAZGAX010000165.1:0-7590 GCA_964523745.1 uncultured Halobacteriales archaeon
GGGCGAGCGGCGGAGCCGCGAGCCGCAGGCCGAGGAGCGCAACGAGGCCCGGGACTGCAGCCGCTCGGGGCTTTCTGGCTGTTTGCGGTGGTAACAGTGGGATGGTCAACCGAGACTGACCCGTTCCATCGAACTCGATCACCTAGCTTCGGAACGCCCTTAACCCCCTGGCGACGACGGGAAGACATGTTCCTCGCGCTTCGCGACGAGGTCGAAGCGGCCCTCTCGGCGGCCCTTTCGGACCTCGACCTGCCGACGGACGACCTCGGGATCGAACAACCCCCCGAGGACGTCGAGGCGGTGCTGGCCTCCAGCGTCGCCTACCGCCTGGCCGGCGAGGTGGGTGCACCCCCACCGCAGGTCGCCGGCGAGGTTGCCGAGGCGATCGACCTCTCGGGCGCCGACTACGTCGACCGCGTCGAGACGCAGGGCCCGTACCTCAACTTCCTGCCGACCGAGGCCTACGTCGCCGACACGCTCGACGCCGCCACGGACGACGCCTTCGGCCACCTGCCCGACCGGGACACCAGCCTCGTCCTCGAACACACCAGCGCCAACCCAACCGGCCCTGTCCACGTCGGCCGGGCCCGGAACCCAATCATCGGGGATGCGCTGGCCAGACTCCTCGACTTCGCGGGCTACGACGTCGAGGTCCACTACTACGTCAACGACGCCGGCCGGCAGATCGCCGTCTTCACCTGGGCGTACGAGACCTTCGACGAGTCCGACCTCCCGGAACCCGAACGCGACTCGCCGGAGTACGACATGGTGCGGTACTACCGCAAGGGCAACGCCTACCTCGAGGGCGCCGACGAAGCGGCCGTCGAGGAAGCCGAGGAAGAAATCGCGGCCATCCTCCAGGGCCTCGAAGAGGGCGACGAGGAGACCTACGAGCGGGTCACCGAAGTCGTCGACACCGTCCTCGCCGGGATGCAGGGCACACTCGCCCGCCTCCCCGCCGAGTTCGACGAGTTCGTCAAGGAGACCAGGTTCATGCGCGACGGCTCGACCGACGACGTGGTCGAGCGCCTCCAGGATCTGGACGAGGCGGTCTACGAGGACGACGCCTGGCAACTGGACCTCCCCGGCATCGAGAAGAACCTCGTCTTCCTCCGCTCCGATGGCACGTCCCTCTACACGACCCGTGACCTGGCCCACCACGAGTGGAAGCTGGACAACTACGACGAGGCCGTCACCGTCCTCGGCGAGGACCACAAGCTCCAGGCCGACCAGCTCGACGTCACGCTTTCCCTCCTGGGTCACGACACCGACCGCCTGCAGACGGTGCATTACTCCTGGGTCAACCTCCCGGAGGGCGGCATGAGCACCAGAGAGGGAACCGGCGTCGACCTGGACGACCTGCTGGACGAAGCCATTTCGCGCGCACGCGAAGAAGTCGAAGACCGGATGGCAGACCGGCTTCGGGACGACGATCTGGACGAGGACGACCTGGAGCGCATCGCCCACCAGGTCGGCATCGGCGCCGTCCGGTACGACATCGTCTCGAAACAGCCCACGAAGGGAATCACCTTCGAGTGGGACCGCGCGCTGGACTTCGAGGCCCAGTCGGCCCCCTACGTCCAGTACGTCCACGCCCGCTGCTGCGGGATCGTCGACGAAGCGGCGGCTGCTGGCTACGACGTCCCGGCGGCCGCAGGCGACGTTTCCATCGACGACCTCGACACCGCCGCCGAGCGGGACCTCCTCCGGACCATCGCCCGCTTCCCGGCGGTCGTCGAAGAGGCCGCAGCCGACCTCCGGCCCCACGTCGTCGCGACCTACACCCGCGACCTGGCCGAGGACTTCAACGCCTTCTACCGCGAGTGCCCGGTGCTGGACGCCGACGAGGAGGTTCGGAACGCCCGGCTGGCACTCGTCGTCGCCGCACGGACGACGATGGCGAACGCCCTGGACGTGCTAGGCGTCGCTGCGCCCGACTCGATGTGAGCGGGGGCAGGCAGGCCCAGATGGCACGAACTGTCTCGGCCGCGCCGTTCAGGCGTCTCTCGCGAGGAACTCCGTGGTGCGATCGTCGAACGTCCACTTTCGCTCGTGATACGCGGCGTGCTTCGCACCCTCGACCAGTGACAGGGTCGCGTTCGGAACCACGTCGGCCGTCTCGGTGACGATGGCCTCCGTGAAGTAGGGATCGCGCGACCCGGCGAAGACCAGCGTCGGCTGGTCTACCTCTCGCAGGCGGTCACGGCCGTCGTATGCCAGTACGAGATCGAACGCGATACGAACGTCTGACGCGACTGCCGGGTGGGGGAGGACGAACCGGCCCACGGTGCGGATGAGCGGCGGGTACACGACCTGCCGCACGTCGCTGAACATAGCGCATGCGAGTTCGGCCCGGATCGCGGCCCAGTCGCACTCGACTGCGTACTCGCGGAGTCGGCGGACGTCGTCCAGACACTCCTCGGCGATCCGATAGCCGCTATCGACGAGAACGAACCGCTCGACGAGGTCCGGCCGGTCGGCACTCAACTCGATGCCCATCATCCCTCCCGCCGAGATGCCCATCACGTCTACCCGGCCGATTTCCGCGTCGAGCAGGCGGGCGTAATCCGCCGCGGCGTCCCGAGCGGTGTACCCCTCGGGCAATCCCCGGGGCCGACTGACGACGTACACCGTGTGCTCGTGGAGGTACCGGGCGAAATACGCCTGCATCGCCCAGCCGACGACCGGCGGATACGTTCCCTCGAAGATGGCGTCCTCGACGCCGGGAACGACGAGGAGCGTCCGCGGGCCGTCGCCGACCCTGACGTAAGGAAACTCGTCCAGGAGCGCGCCAGTCTCAGGTAATTTCATGGGTGTGGGTTACGAGCGTCGAGCGAACCAGTCACAGACGCGTGGCCACCCCTGCTCGTGGGCAGCGCGGCCGACGAGCGTTCCGACGTGACCGGTTGGAAACTCGAACACCTCGGTGTCGCTACTCGGAACGACGTCGAGAAACGGGAGACTCGACGCGTGTGGTACGAACTCGTCGTCGCGGCCGAGAACGAGCGCGACCGGCATCGTGACGTCGCCGAGGTCGACCCGCTCGCCGTCGATCACCAGTCGACTTTGGATTAGCTCGTTCTCGACCAGCAGGTCCTCGACGAACTGTCGGTAGGTCGCACCCGCGAGGTCGGGTCCGTCGAACGTCCACCGGGCGATCCGGGCCGCACGCTCGATGTACTCCGCATCGTCGACGTGTTCCCACAGACGCAACGGGTAATCTACGGTGTACACGACCGGTTTGCGTATCGAGAAACCGGCGTCGACGAGCGGTGCCGGAACGTTTCCGACGACGTCGACCAGTCGCTGCGGGTCGGTGTTCTCTGCCATCTCCCGAAAGTCGAACATTCCTCCCTCGACGTCAAAATCCAGAGGCGGCCCCTGCATCCCCAGCGCAGCGACCTTTTCGGGAAAGAGCGCCGCGTACGCGGCACTCGTTGGCGAGCCCGTGGAGAACCCTACGAGGTACACCGCGTCTGCAGCGGAGTGCTCGCGTGCGATGTCGACGCAGTTGTCGAGGTACCGGCCGACGTAATCGTCCAGCGAGAGGTGTACGTCCAGGGTCGACGGTTCACCCCAGTCGACGACGTACACGTCGAATCCGCGCTCCAGGAACTGGCCGACGACGCTTCGGTCCGCATCGAGGTCGAGGATGGCGGGCGTATTGATGAACGCGTAGACGAACACCACGGGGACGTCCTGGCGCGGTTCGGCGGGGGACTCGTAGTACCGGAGCCCCACGACGTTCTCGGTGTACACCGTCTCGTACGGCGTCGGTTCGGACTCGACGCGCGCTGCTCGACGAGCGCGGTCGGGAAGTAGCGCAGTCCTGAACGCGGCGTCGACGGCCTCTCGCTGGAGGGAGAGCAAGAACGGGAGCATCTGACGGGACCGGAGCGTCGACAGGGCCGTCCTTGGTTATTGACGCAGTAGCGTCCTGTTCTCGAAGACGTGTTCCAATCACCTTTCCCGACCACCTGTCCCCGGTGCGGACGGAACGTCACACTCGAACTGCTCGACCGACCGCAGTCACCGCAGGGCGTTCCGGACCGATTTACGTGTCTGGTGACCACCACGCCGATGACGCCGATCGGGTGACTGAAGTCCCGATCGAGGAGACTGCGTCCGTCGACGTCGTAGTCACGGTTCGATCGCCGTTACCGTTCCGGGCTAACTACCGACGCTGACTCCCCGCTAGACGCCTCCTACAACGGAACCGGGCCGACAGTAACAGGCAATCTAGCCGAAGATACCGAAGACGCCGCCGGACTCTTCCTCGTCGTCGGGCTCGGCGTCGTCCTCGTCCTCGTCGAGGAACCAGCCTTCTTCGAAGACCTGTTCGAGGTCGTCGCCGTACGCTCCCTCGAAGAAGACGCGTTCGAGCGAGCCGGTCAGCAGGCGGTAGGCCTCGGCAGCGTCGCTGTCGGGGGTGTTGAGCACCAGCGGCTCGTTCTCGGTCGCCTCGAGATCGACCGGGATGACACCCAGCAGGGGCACGTCGAACCGGTCTGCGATGTCGGCGACGTCGGTGTTGCGAGTCACCCGCGTGATCAGGGCGCCGATAATCTCGCCATCGACGCGCTCGGCTAGCTGGGCCGTCTTGACCGTGTCACCGACGGCGACGTCGTCGGGAGTCGTGACGAGGACGATGCCGTCTGCGAGTCCCAGGGGCACCGTCACTTCGTGGGAGAGGCCGGCGCCCGTGTCGACGAGCACGACGTCGTAGGCGTTTCGGAGGGTCTTGATCACTTTCCGGAGCTTTGCCGGGTCGGCCTCCGCGAAGGCCTCGAGGCTCTGCTCTCCGGGAATGACCGTCATGCCGCCCTGTGCGTCGGTCAGCGCTTCGCTCACGGTGGAGTTGCCGGCGAGGATCTCGTGGAGGCTACGTTCGTGCTCTACGCCGAGCATCTCCCCCAGATTTGCCATCCCCAGGTCGGCGTCGACCACGACGACGTCGTAACCCTCGCCCTCCAGCACGGCGGCGATGTTTACGGCGGTCGTGGTCTTGCCGACGCCGCCCTTTCCGCCAGCGACCGTACAGACGTACCCCGCCATTGGTTGGTAACTAGGGCATAACGGGGAGGTACCTTAAAGGCGTTCGTTGTGTGAACCAAGGAAAATCGCAACCACTGTCATGCCGCCGTCCGGCCCGGACGAATCAGTTTTCGCTTCTGCTTCTCGGCTGAGTTCGTCGACAAATCGAGATTCGGCAGATCGGAGCGCCTCGCGTCTTCGCCGCTCGCCTGTTCAAGTCTCGCACCGAAGGTCAACAGTTACTTGAACGCGACCGGCCAAACGCTGGTGATGAGCGAGTCCGAGCAGGAAGGGACGGATAAACAAAAATACGAGTTTCAGAAGGTCATCGAGGAGCTGCAGGACTACCGGGGCTCGGGGACGCAGCTGGTGACCATCTACATCCCGCCGGACAAGCGGATCAGTGACGTCGTCGCCCACGTCACCCAGGAACACTCCGAGGCGAGCAACATCAAGTCCAAGGACACCCGGACGAACGTCCAGGACGCCCTCACGTCGATCAAGGACCGGCTCAAGTACTACAAGGAGCCCGGAGAGAACGGGATGGTGCTGTTCTCGGGGGCCATCGACTCCGGCGGCGGCCGGACGGAGATGGTGACCGAGGTGCTGGAGAACCCACCCCAGCCCATCCAGTCGTTCCGGTACCACTGCGACTCGGAGTTTCTCACCGAGCCCCTGGCGGACATGCTGGCCGACAAGGGGCTGTTCGGCCTCATCGTGCTCGACCGGCGCGAGGCCAACGTCGGCTGGCTCCGGGGCAAGCGGGTCGACCCGGTCAAGTCCGCCTCGTCGCTCGTGCCCGGCAAGCAGCGAAAGGGTGGCCAGTCTGCACAGCGGTTCGCCCGCCTCCGCCTCGAGGCCATCGACAACTTCTACCAGGAAGTCGCGGGGATGGCAGACGAACTGTTCGTCCCCGAACGCCACGAGATGGACGGCATTCTCGTCGGCGGGCCCTCGCCCACCAAGGACGAGTTCCTCGACGGCGACTACCTCCACCACGAACTCCAGGACATGGTCCTCGGAAAGTTCGACGTGGCCTACACCGACGAGTCCGGGCTGTACGACCTCGTCGACGCGGCCAGCGACGTCCTCGCGGAACACGAGGTGCTCCAGGACAAACAGGTGATGGAGGAGTTCTTCGAGGAACTCCACGACGGCGACCTGGCGACCTACGGCTTCGAGCCCACCCGGGAGAACCTCGTCATGGGCTCGGTCGAGCAGTTACTCCTCAGCGAGGACCTCCGGCAGGACGTCGTCACCTACGAGTGTTCCAACGGTCACGACGAGTTCGAACTGCTGGACCGCCGGGAAGAGACCCCCGACCACACCTGTGGCCGGTGTGGCGAGGAGAGCGAGGTGGTCGAGCGCGAGGACGCCATCGACCACCTGATGGAGATCGCAGACCAGCGCGGCACCGAGACCGTTTTCGTCTCGACTGACTTCGAGAAGGGCGAACAGCTCAAGACCGCCTTCGGCGGCATCGCTGGCCTGCTGCGGTACTCGACCGGAGTCTGACGACCCGGGCGCTCCAGTCGGATCCGAGGGAAGACCGGCTGACAGACTGACTGAATTTCTCCGACTCGCCGCACGGCGAGCACCGCCATTCGGCGTTTAAAACGGGGGGAGAGGGGGAGTGGGTGGGGGGAGAGTGGACCGTTTGTCGTGGTCCGGAACCGCGCAAAGGCGTGGTCGCCGGTCCAGCGGCGCCACGGACGACAGTCACAGGGTCCCTGCGCTGTCGCATTTCATTGTATCGTCTGGAGCGGTATAGCATCTGTACCTAACTGCTTTGGAAACACTCTCGCATGCTGTGGACCGTTCACAGCAGTTGCTCCAGTTGACGGCGCCGCCCCGCGAGGTCCGTGTCGGTTTCGACCGCGTCGTCGCGTGCCAGCCGGTCGAGCATCAGCAGCGGGTCGACGCCGGCCTGCTCGGCGTCGGCGAGTAGGGTCGATATCTCCGAACGGTACAGCGCGAGGTTTTCCAGCAGACCCACGAGCAGCGCCAGTGACACGCCGGCGTCCGGGTCGCCGGGGAAGGCGTCGCTTACCGCCTGGAAGTCCGGCGGATCGGCCGGCGGTTCCGCCACAGGGTGCAACGCGAGACACCGGGTACAGAGCGCGGCACCCGGGTCGTCGCCGGGGAGGAACGCCTGGCGGTCGGCCGGCACCGGAAAGGCAAGCGCCTCCGCACCGCAGTCTGGACAGTCCATGGCCTGGCTTCGAGATACAGCGCAAAAAAGCGGGGGTACCGAGATAAGCCTGCGAGCGACGAACGGGGACGGAGATGTCGTCAGTCGTCGGCCGGGACGGGTTCGGCTTCCGTCGTGTCCTCGGCCTCAGCCTCGGCCTCTTCTTCCTCTTTCTTGGCCTTGATCTTCTTCATCCGGAAGATCTCCTCGCGCTCCTGCTCTTCGAGCTTCTGCTCGATGTACTACTGGTTCTCCCGCAGTTCGGGCAGCAGCTTGAACTCCAGGGCGTTGACCCGGCGCTTGGTCGTCTCGATCTCTTCGAGCATCTTCTTCATCGCCGTCTCGACCTCGGCGGCGAGGATGAT
>CAZGAX010000166.1:0-7486 GCA_964523745.1 uncultured Halobacteriales archaeon
CCACCGACGATGATGACGTCCGAGTCCGAGAAGTCCATGAACTCCTCGGTCCACTCCTGGCCGATCGCTCGCGTTACTTCCGCTTCGCCGACCTCGCTGAACTGCTCGAAGTCCTCTGTTTCGCTCATACCACTGGGTGTTAGTAGTTCGTGGTTATATCGGTTTCGTTATAATATGCCGGTATAATTGTGTTATATCGGCGTGCCGGTATCGGGGTACCCACACCGGCGAACGGCGGGGCAACGGAGTTAACACCGACGGCGTGGAAGGCGGAGGCATGTCGTTGCGGCTCCCGAGCGAGATCGTGGTCGAACGGTTCCTCCCGACGCTACGGGCCATGCTGGCCCGGGCGCTGGCGGACCGTGGCCTCACCCAGGAGGAGGTCGCCGCCCACCTCGGCGTGACCCAGGCGGCCGTCAGCCAGTACCTGCAAGGTGAGGGCAGCGTCGAGACCCGATTCAGCGAGGACGACCAGATGCAGGCGACAGTCGAGCGGGTCGCAGACGGCTTCGCCTCGGGGTCGATGGACGGCTACGAGGCGCTCGCGGAGGTTCTGGACCTGATCCGGACGTTCGAGGACCGGGGCCCGATCTGTGCGGTCCACGAGGAGGAGATGCCCGAACTCCAGGGGCTGGGCTGTGACCTCTGTGTCAGGGGCTCGGACAGCGTGGTCCTGGCAGAACGGGAGGCCCTCGATGCGGTCCGGCGGGCGGCCCGCCGGCTGGCCAACGCGCCGGGCGTGGCGGCCCACGTCCCGAACGTCGGGACGAACGTCGGGACGGCAGTTCCGGACGCCACCGACGAGACGGACGTGGCGGCGGTGCCCGGGCGGCTTCAAGCGGTTGGCTCCCGGGTGCTGGTGCCGGCCGACCCCGAACTCGGAGCCTCCCAGCGCGTCGCCACCACTATCCTCTCGGCGATGGCGGTCGATCCCGGGGTTCGGGGGGCACTCAACCTCGCCACGTCCGACGCCCTCCTCGAAGCGGCCAGTGACCACGGCGTCGACCCGCTCGAATTCGAAGCCGGGTACGAGGACCGGGGGAGCCGACTTCGCGAGCGGTTCCGCGACCGGGGCGAGGTTCCCCGGGTCATCTACCACGAGGGCGCCTTCGGCATCGAGCCGATAACGTACGTCCTCGGAGAGACCGCAACGGAGGCCGCAGACCTGGCGATCGACCTGATCGAGACGGTCCAGTAGGCTCGGAACGCAGCCTCAGGCCTCGAGCGTCTCCTGGAGTTCGCCGCGCTCGTCGAGCTGTTCGAGGATGTCGCTTCCGCCGACGAACTCGCCGTCGACGAACGTCTGCGGGATGGTCTCACGACCGCTGTGGGGTTGCAGTGCGGCGCGGTACTCCGGGAGCGCTTCGAGCACGTCGACGGTCTCGACGTCCTCGCGGTGCTGCTGGATCAGGCCGAGCGCCTTCCGGGAGTAGCCACACTGGGGCATCAGCGGCGTCCCCTTCATGAAGAGGACTACGTCGTTGTTCTCGATGGTCTCCTCGACGCGCCGCTCGGCCTCCTCGTCAGTGAGGTCTGATTCGGGCTCGAAGGTCATGGGAGATGGGAGCCGCGCCGCGAGTAAATGGCTTGCGCCCCATCGGTCGGGGCCCGCCGTCAGCTCTCGTCGGCCTGCTCGGCCGGCGTGTAGGTCTCCAGTTCGATGGCGTGGATGTCCCGGGTCATGTGCTCGCCGAGGGCGTCGTAGACCAGCTGGTGGCGGTCGACGAGACTCTTGCCCTCGAAGGCAGGTGAGACGACGGTGGCGGCGAAGTGCTCGTCGTCGTCCGGGTGGCGGGGCGTCGTTACGTCGGCGCTGGCGTCGGGAACGCCGGCCTCGATGAGGTCGGCAACGTCGTCGGTGTCCATACCGGAGGGCAGTATCGCGGTGGGAAAGTCGCTTTCCCTCCGAAGCCAACAGGTCCTTCAGTCGAGCGTGTAGCCGTCGTACTTTCGGACGGCGTATCGGTAGGAGACGATCGGCGAAAGGACGAGAGGGACGAGAGTCACGGCCGATGCCGCGTACAGGAGGTCCGCCGAGACCGACAGGCCGAAGGGAAGCAGGAATGTGAGCAGCGCCGCGCCGACCTCGCTGACGACCGGTTCGTAGACGACGACGGCCGCCGTCGTCGTCAGGAAGAGGTGCAGCGTGAGGAGCACGAACCCCGTGCGGCTCGGGATGACCGTCTTCATCGACTTCGTTACCGTGGCCTCCTCGAACCGGGGGAAGGCCATGCCGATGCCGACCGAGAGGCCGGCGACGACGGCCAGCACGACCGGCGTCGCGGCGACGAGGACGGCGACGGTGGTCGGTTCCAGCGGACTCGGGATGGCGATGGCTGCCGTGACGACGACGCCGAAGGGGACGGCGACGACGAGGGCCGCCAGGACGTGCGCCCTGACGAACTCCCGGCCGGTGACGCGGCTCAACAGCGTCGTCGGCAGGACGGCTCCCTGGTCGCCGAGGGGATTTAGCGTGAAGACGACGCCAGCGGCCCAGGCGACGAAGACGAGGACGAACACGGGAAGGTAGGTGGGGACGTGGCCCGTCTGGACGACGTCGGCGCCCATGCCGGCGAGGACGAGCATCGGATAGGCGGCGTACAGGAGTTTGAGCGGCGCCCTGGCGGCACGGCGCCAGGCGAGAACGACCAGCGCCGCCGTCGAGCGGCCGAACACCGGTGCGAGTCGGTCGACGAGGCCGTCTCGGGCCGTGACGGTCGTGGTGGCGCCGCCACCGGTGGTCGAGTCGACCGTCGTCCCCGGCTCGGAGTCGCTCTCGCCGGCCAGTGCCGGGTCGGAGAACCAGTGACGGCGGGCTACTGCGGTACCGGCGACGATGCCGAAGACGGCGAGGCCGCCGGTCAAGAGGATGGCCCCGCCGGCCCGGAGCGGGTCGGCTGGCAGGTCCGTCAGCCCAAGCAGGGCGAGGTCGGCATACCAGCCGACGGGCGAGGCCTGCATCGGCTCGAACAGGGCCCCCATCAGTTCGTTGAGCGTCCCCGTAATGGTGGCGAGGGCGTAGGCCACGAAGACGACGGCGACGGCGTAGTTCTTGTTCCGGGCCACGAACGGAAACCGGGTGACGACGTGGCGGATGGAGACGCCGAGCGGGTAGCCAACGGCGACGACCGTCGCGCCGAGCGCCGCGATGGCCAGCGGAACGCCGACGGCCGGCCAGAGAGCGCCGGTCCCGAGGGCCAGACCGATGCCGATGCCGATTGCTGGGACGAGCAACCACAGGAGGCCGTAGGCGAACTCGGCCAGCAACAGTCCGACGAGGGCCTCGTCTTCCGGGACCACCGTCAGGACGCCCTCGGCGTTAGTGAGGGTACCTCTCCCGTCGACAGCCCGGACGACGAACACGACCAGGCCGACGACCCAGAGGATGCCGATCAGGCCACGGGCGCCGTCGAGCGCCGTGACCGGGCTGACATCGCCCCCACCGGTCAGGAGGTCCCCGCCGAAGCGGAATGCGACGTAACTGCCCCCGACTGACACCCCGAGGCCGATGAGCAGGTAGAAGCCGACCGCGGCGACGGCGGCGAGGCCCCGGCTCCGGTTGGTGTGTTTGCGGAACATCCGCCTGGCGTCGATCCGCGCCAGCCGGAGGGCGTGGCCGAGTGCCGTCATTGTTCCGGGGCGTCAGCGACGGCGGCCTCTTCTTCGGCGTGGTCGGCGGTCACCTCGAGGAAGGCGTCTTCGAGCGTCCCGGTCTCGCCGCTCTCGGCCCGTTGCTTGAGGTCGCCGGGTGCACCCTCGGCGACGAGCGTGCCGTGGTGGATGACGCCCACCGCGTCGGCGAGTTCGTCGACGACCGAGAGGATGTGCGTCGAGAGGAAGACGGTCGTGTCGCCGCCCGAGAGTTCGGCGATGAGGTCCTTGACCGTCCGGGCGGCGCGGGGGTCCAGCCCCGAGGTCGGCTCGTCGAGGAACAGCACGGACGGCTCGTGGACGACCGTCTGGATCAATCCGACTTTCTTGCGCATCCCCGTCGAGAAGCCTTCGAGACGTCGGTTTGCGGCACCCTTCAGGTCGAACCGTTCGAGGTAGCGCTCGATGCGTTCGCCAGCCACGTCGGGGGGCACGTCGTGGAGTGCGGCGACGTGGCGCAGCTGTTCGAGGGCGGTGAGTTCGTCGAACAGCGGCGGCTCCTCCGGGAGGTAGCCGATCTGGGCGATGAGGTTCCGGCGGTCCGCCACGTCGACGCCGTTGACCCGCGCCTCGCCGCTGGTGGGCCTGGTCAGCGTCGTAAGCATCCGCATCGTCGTGGTCTTGCCCGAGCCGTTGGGACCGAGGAAGCCGTACACCTCGCCGTGGGGTATCGAGAGGTCGAGCCCGTCGACGGCGGTCAGGTCGCCGTAGCGCTTGGTGAGCCCGACGGCCTCGATGGCGGGGCCGTCGTTCAGGGGATCTGACATGGCTGGTCCTGACGGCCGCGCCGGACATATACCTCTGGCCTCGGCTTCAGCCGATGAGACACCGCACGCAGAGGATGAAACGATGAGACGAGGATGACCGAAACAGCAGCGTCTAATCGACGAGGCGCTCGTCGGCGACCGTGTCTTCCTTTACGTCGGTGTCCAGGTCCATCGCCTGGACCAGACCGACGAGGTCACGGAGCTGTGGGAAGGTGTAAACGGTGAGGTCGACGTCGGTGTCCTGGGCGACGATGGTGGTGTCGAGGACGAAGACGACCTCCTCGTCGGGCCAGCCGCCCATCTTGCGGATGATCTGGTGGGCCGGGCCGTAGGTGAACGACGGCGTCGACATGTCGATGGTCGTATCGAGGACGTTGGCCCAGCCGTCGATGTATCCGGAGGTCATGATGTTGCCGATCTCCTGGATGGCCGACTGTTCCATGTCCGAGAAACCGCCCTGCTCGACGGCGCTCTCGGGGACCATGTGGGCAGCCAGCTGTTTGCTGTCCCGGGGGTCCATCAGGAACAGGACGTAGCCGTAGGGCGGCTCGGTGAGCTGGACGTGAATGCCGACCTCCTTCTGGTCGCCCAGGTGGACCTTGACGTCTTCGAGGTCGAGGAAGTTGATCTTGGAGATCTCGATGGCGGCGTCCATGCCGGTCATCTGGCTGAGGCTGTCGGCGACTTTCTTCGAGCCCTCCTTCGAGATCTTGTTGAAGAGTTCGAGTTTTCGGACGTCGATCCGGAGGTCGCTCATTGGGTGGTGGGTGACCACGTGGCACCGTAAAGACTCGGGCCCGATTTCCACGAGTGATTCTGCGACGTATTGTTCGAGAATTAGTTGAACGTTTGAACAAGTATTCAAACGGACTTTTCAGTGCAGCTATAGGATGGCAGGAAAGCCCTCGGCCCGGTGGCGGGCTGCGACCCGCTGTGCTCCTCAGTCGATTCGCTCCCTGCGGTGGCCGCAGATCACATCTGCGGCACTAGCGATAGCTTCGCTCACTCAGCAGACCACCAGGCCCGCACCGCAACCGCCTCCGGGCGGTCTGCTGAGCGAGCGGAGGGAGCGAAGATATCCTCCTCTCCGGCCGCGACCGAGGTGAGGGCTTTCACCGCCGTTGCGGTTGCGTTGCTGTCGTATACAAAAGAGTATCAGCCCTCACCGTCCCGAATAGCCCTCTCGGCAGCGGCCAGGGTGTCGTCGGCGTCGAAATCGGCCAGAATCCCCTCAAGCTCCCCCTCACTCGCATCCTGCAGTTCCCTGGCGTGCTCGGTAATCCTCGGCACGGCTCGGATCACGTTGTCCACGATAGGCACCGTTGCGGCCCTGGCAGACCGCGAGAGCGGATTCAGGTCGATGACGATCTCGACCGTGTCCGTCGCTCCTAACGCTTCGGCCCGGTCGCCGTCCTCCAGCGGCACGAGCACCACGTCGGCGGCCCCGATGCCGTCGGCGTCCACCTTGGCTCGCTCGTGGTCCAGGCCGGGAATCCGGCCGTCGGCGGTCAGCCCCTTCACGTCGCTGGCGCCGTGGGCCTCCAGGTGGTCGACGATGGCCTGCATGCGCTCTTTGGTCCGGTTGAAGAGGTTGACCTCCAGGTCGGCCCCCGTCGTCTCACCCAGTTCCACCAGTTCGCCGGGCACCAGTGCGGCGACGTTGCCGTTCACGGAGAGCACCGGGTGGTCGGCCAGCAGGAGGTGGGCGGCGGCCGCTCGCTCCGCCTGGTCGGCGCTGGGAATCGTCTCTTCGCCCAGCAGGTAGTCGAAGGCCTCGCCGCGGCCCTGGGCGATGAGGCCCTGCTTGCTGGTGATCCCCTTCTCGACCCCTTCCTCGATGCGGTGGCGGGTCAGCAGCGACTCGTAGCGGGGGTGGCTCTCGGGCACCTCGACCTCGGTCATACACTGGCGTGGGTATCGCAACGTGAAAAACGGTACCGTCGACGTCTCCGAGCAAAAGCGACAAACGGCAGTCGCCCGGTAGTCCATCCATGTCGGAGTCCGAGGAGGCCGGCGGCCACACCGAAACGATGCGGGGGCGGGTGTCCGAGAGCCGGTGGAAGCTCTGGGTCCTGCTCGACGCCGACCGCTGGATCATCGCGGCCTGCGTCCTCGGGCTGGTCTTCGCGGGGCTGGTGGTCCTGAGTCAACTATCGCCGTTGCCGCTTCGCAAGGCAATGTTGAACTCCGACCCCGCAGAGACGCTGTTCCAGGCGCTGGTCACGGCGACGATCACCGGCGTCACGCTGGTCGTCACCATCACGCAGCTCGTGATCTCACAGGAACTCGGCGCGGTGGGCGACCAGCGCGACCGAATGCAGGGATCGCTGCAGTTCCGCTCGGACGTCGCCGACATCATCGACGCGCCGGTGAGTCCCCCCGAACCCTCCGCCTTTCTCCGGTCGCTCGTCGACGCCACGGAGGCCAAGGCCGAGGCGCTCGCCGACGCAGTCGCGGACGACCCGGACGCCGACCTGCGAGACAGGATCCACAACTTCACCGAGGGCCTCACCGAGGACGCCGAGATGGTGAGCAGCCGCCTCGAGGGTACCCAGTTCGGCACCTTCGGCGTCCTCTTTGCCGCGCTGGACTACAACTACTCCTGGAAGATTTACGAAGGCAAGCGACTACGCGAGGAGTACGGGGATGGCCTCTCGGACGACGCCAAAGACGCACTCGATAGCGTGCTCGACACGCTCCGCTTTTTCGGCCCGGCCCGCGAACACGTCAAGACGCTGTACTTCCAGTGGGAACTCACCAACCTCTCTCGAGCCGTCCTCTACGCGGCGGTGCCCGCCCTCGTCGTCGCCATGGCCGGCGTCCTCTTCCTGGACGTCCAGGGCACCGTCACCGGCGTTACCCTGGGTGTCGACAATCTCGTCTGGGTGGTCAGCGCCGCGACGACGATAGCGCTGGCCCCGTTCGCCATCCTGCTGGCGTACGTCCTCCGCATCGCGACGGTGGCAAAGCGAACCCTGGCCATCGGTCCGTTCGTCCTCCGGGAGACCGACCGGTCGGAGACCATCGAGTGGGACGACACCGAGTCGTAGCTGAGGAGGGTGGGGGCG
>CAZGAX010000167.1:0-7472 GCA_964523745.1 uncultured Halobacteriales archaeon
GGAAGAACTCGATCCGCCGGGGTCTCCGACGAATCCTCCGTGTTGGACATAAGCACTTGGATAGACAGCCGCCACCCAACTTAAGTCTGTCCCTCCTCCCGGCCGTCTGCCACTACGTCGCACACATCCCGGTACTCACCACGATCGCCTGGGAACTTGGCTGATGCAATTATTGTGACGGGATGATCCGAACGTTTGTCAGCCTCTACTGCGGGAATACCGGTCGGGCTGGACAGTTTTTGTCCCGAACGTCCTGTTCCCTCGCCAGAACGTCGTCGGTAACGTCTGCTTTCGGCGCCCCCTTTATAAACAAGAGTGCTGGACGATCGTGATCGTTTTCGCGCACCGACCGACGTACCTGGAAGCCGACGATCACGCGTCACTGCTCCCGCACCTTTTTGCCACCTCCCGGAGTCCACCCCCACATGAGCGACTTCGACGGCCTCGACCTGCAGTCGGTCGAGGACGAACTCGAGGACGAGGCGGGCGAGGGCACCGGCAGCGGCCGGGTCGTCCTGGGGGTGCTCGACGGCTCGACGCCGCCCGAGGAGTGGCTCGAGACAGTCGAGGACGGGGCCGTGCTCGTGCTGAACGTCGACGGCGACCTGAACGAACTGGCGGCCGGCTTCGCGAGGGACGTGAAGGAAGGTGGGGGCGAGCTAATGCACTTCCGTGGCTTTCTGGTCGTGACGCCGCCGGGTGTGGACATCGACGCCGACCGCCTGGAGTGAGACCGTTCGTCCGAGAGTTCCGTTCCCGGGGAGGTCGCTACGACTTACTAACTAGTGTCACGTAGTGGCCGTCCGGGTCCCGAATCCGGACGCCGCCGTCGATTTCGGTCCGTTCGAGTGCCTCGCCGGCCACGGCGTCTGCCGACTCGTCGGGCTCGGTGGCCGTCACGCCGAAGTCGACGTGGACTCCGCCCCTGGCATCGGCCAGGCCCAGGTGTGGCTCCCAGAGCTCCAGGTCCAGTTCCCCCGTCGTCATCCGGACTCGCTCGCGCTGGTCGCCTCTGGACGTGACCTCGAATCCGAGACGCTCGTAGAAGTCCTCGGCCCGTGGCAGGTCCTCCACTTCGAGGACGATTTCGAACAGCCCGGTGACGTCCGTTGTGTTACCGTATCCACCTTCGGTCGACTGGCCGAGTTCGACGCAGTTGCCCTCCGTGTCGTAGAAGTACAGCGACTTCGCGTCGCCGAACCGGTGCTCGACGAGGTCGAACCGGCCTTCGAGGCGGTCCCACCAGGCCTCGTAGGACGGAGCGGGAATCGACATGGCGTAGTGGGTGTGCAGGCCACCTCGGGGGACAGTGCTGGGCGCCCGGAGAATCAGGTCGGTCTCGCCCACCGCCAGGGCGGCCTCGGTGTCGGTCTCGCGGCGGACCTCGAGATCCAGAAACGAGCGGTAGAACGACAGCGCCCGGTCGAGGTACTTCACCTCCAGGGCGAGCCAGCGGGGCGTCGAAAGCATGGTGGCCCTTCGGGGGCGAGGCAGAAAAAGCGGTGCCATGGTGGCTGTCACTCGCCGGTCCGTACCTGTCGAGGCTGGGCCTTTTACTGACGGCCGTCGAAGCGAAAGTCATGCCGCTGAAACAGACCGGAGCGGCCACTGACTGGCGGGAGATCGACCGATTCGACGGGGGTGTGGGCTGGATCGCCCACCCCGAGGAGGACATGCAGCGGGCCAGCCACGCCCTGGCCGTCGGCGGCGAGGTCTGGCTGGTCGATCCGCTCGACGCCGACGGTATCGACGACCTCGTTGGGGAGTTCGGCGAGGTGGCCGGCGTCGTCGTCCTGATGGACCGCCACACGAGAGACGCCGAAGCCATCGCTCGGCGCCACGACGTTTCAGTCTGGGTGCCCGACGCTATCTCCGGCGTGGCCGAAGAACTGGACGGGCCAGTCGAGCGGTTCCACCGGGACCTGGCCGATACAGGGTACGCCGCTCACGAGGTGGTCGACGTGCCGCTGTGGCGCGAGGTCGCCCTCTACGGCGAGGACACCGGCGTGCTGGTGGTCGGTGACGCCCTCGGGACGGCAGCCTACTTCCGGACCGGCGACGAGCGCCTCGGCGTCCACCCGTTCCTGCGGTTTCTCCCGCCGCGAAAGCTCGCCCGGCTGAATCCCGATCGAATTCTCGTCGGCCACGGAAAAGGGATCCACGACGACGCGCCGGCGGCGCTTTCCGAGGCCGTCGATGGTGCGCGGTCCGGGATACCACGACTCTACTGGCAGAACCTCAGGGCGTTCCTTCCCGGGTGAGTCTTCCGGGGTGCCTATCGCCAACCGATCGGTGCCCAACAGTCAAGGACTCCCGTGACAATCGGAGAGCGTGTCGCGTCTCCTCGCCTGGCCCGTCCTCGGTTCGGTCGCGGCGGGGCTGGGTACGCTGTTCCTCTTGGTCCAGATCCTGAACTATCGGGACAAGCCCGGGGCGGACTGGTTTCTCGTCTCGCTAGGCGGCGGTACCGTCTGGTGTTTCGGTTACGCCGTGGCACTCCTTGTCTTCGACCCGTTCTGGCGCTCGTTCGTGGCCATCGTCGTCTGGCTGGCGATGATGGTGACGGGGATCACCTTCCTGGGGTTTGCCCTGGTCTACACCGGTCGGGGCCGCCTCGTCCGGTCGTGGTGGTACCGGCTCTTCCTCCTGACGACGGCCGTCATGATGCTACTGGTCGCCACGAACGAACTACACGGGCTGATGTGGCGGGACTTCACGATCGACCCGGTTTTCGGTCTCGCGGCCGTCTCCTACACGTTCCAGCCGCTGGCCTTCGTCGCCGTCGGTGGCGGAATTCTCGCCGTCCTCACCGCCAGTTTGATCCTGTTCGACACGGTCATCAGCTACGGGCCGCTCTACCGTCGTGAGGCCGTCGCCGTCGGCCTGAGTACGGTTCCTCCTGTCGTGGGACTTACCCTCTGGCTGTTCCAGTTCGGCCCGGTCCCGCAGTTGAACCTCGCCACGGTCCTTTTCGTCCCCCACGTCGTCCTCGACTCCTACGCCTTCCTCGGCAGCGACATGTTCGAGTTCCATCCGGCGACGCGTCGAACCGGCGAACGGGCGGCCATCCAGGACCTCGGCAGCCCGGTCGTCATCGTCGACGAGATGAGTCGGCTCGTCACCTTCAACACCACGGCAGAGGAGATTTTCGGGCTGGACCGACCGGGGGACCTGACTCGCACGTTCGGCGACGCCGTTACTGGTGAGGACGTCGATCCCACAGCCGATCAGCAGACAGTGACCCTGGAGACGGCCGAGGGGCGCCGGGAGTTTTCGGTAACGCCTGCCCGGCTAGAAGACGACACGGGCACCGACGTCGGTTACACCCTAGTCTTCCAGGACGTTACCGCCGAACGCCGCCGCAAGCAGCGACTCGAAGTCATGAACCGCATCCTCCGACACAACCTCCGCAACGACATGATGGTCGTCCGAATGTCCCTCGAACAGGGGCAAGCGGCCGCAGACGATCCGTCTGTCGTCGAGACGATGCAGCGCGGGCTTCGGAAGGCAGACGAACTCGTGGCAGTCAGCGAGAAGGCCCGCACGGTCGAGAAGGCGCTCGAATCCACCGAGGAGGAGTCGACGCGGATTGACCTCGAACCTCTCGTCCGTGACGTAGCCAGCGGGGTCGACAGCGACCGCGTCGCCGTGAGCGTCCCGGACGGCCTCTCGCTGGACACGAGTCCACGACTACTGAGCGTCGTCCTCGAAAATCTCGTCGAGAACGGCGTCGTCCACGACCCGGAGGACCCCCACGTCGACGTGTCTGCCCGGCGGGATGGGGGGACAGTTGTCATCGAGGTCAGCGACGGCGGCCCCGGCATTCCAGAGCACGAACTCGAGGTGCTGGCCGAGGGCGGCGAAACCGACCTGGCCCACGCCAGCGGGCTCGGCCTCTGGATCTGCGACTGGGGCGTCCGAACCCTCGGCGGGACGATGCACGTCGAAAGCGGATCCGGCGGAACGACCGTCACGCTGCAGTTTCCTGACGGCTAAAACGGGGGATTTCGGCCAGATCGAAGCCCACCCATCGTCGGGCCCGGTGTGGATAAGTGAACGCGGCCCATACCATCCGACGTGATTTACCTGACGCGGGGACTGGCCGAGACGCTGTTGCGGCTTGCCGGCGAGCGGGAACCCGAGTCGGTGACGGTTCGACTCGCCGTGACGCCCGCCGGGGACCTGCCCGAGACCGAACTCCCGTCGGATACCCCCGTCTTCACCCACTTCTACCTCCCTCGAACCGAGAACTCCGTGTCGGCGGTTTTCGGCTTCGACCTCGGAACGCCCGTCGGCCAGACCGAGGGGCTGTTCGTCTCACACCCGCTGGGCGAACTGGACGTCTCGACGACCGACGACCTCCACGAAGTCGTGTTCGTGGCCGTCCCGCCGTGGGATACGGCCTCGCTGGCGGCATTCGACCGTAGCGGCGTCCGGCAGGAACTGTCGGTGCTGGACGTCGAACCGCCGGACGAGACGCCGCCCGCCTAACAGCCGGCAGCGCTCGTCGCTACTCCAGATAGCCGAGGTCTCGCAGTTGGTCGGCGATGTCCGCGAACTCCGCCTCGGTCAGTTCGCCCTCCCGCTGGTGTTTGATGACGATGCTGCGGAGCAGAAACCGGACGAGGTCGCTCGTCGACGAGAAGCTCGTCCCGTCGATGGTCTCCTCGACCCGGTCGGCCAGGTCCTTCGGGATCGACACCGTCGTGTACTCGGTCATGCCACAGCGAAAGTCGCGCCGCTCCAAAGGCGTTGTGTCACGGCAGGCCGCGACGGCGGATTCCAGGGGATATCAGTCGCCGGCGGCCCACTTGTCCGCGAACATCTGCGGACAGGGGTCCGTGTTCGACGGGGAGAACGTGAACGGGGCGTTGCAGAGCGCGAACGATGGGCTCGCTGTCAGGGGCTCGCTCCGGGGCGGTGCGTCGGTCGATTGCATGTGAGGTTGGGTACTCATTTGTCGGACGTGGCGGCGGACGGTTAGAGAGCGCTACGCGTCGAGAATCAGGCGAGCCGGTGTACGCGTACCGCGAGCATCGTACTACCTGATCATCCGTCCACCATAATAAATGTTCATGATGTACGCCTGGGCCCTCGGAGACGCCTGGTCCCGGGAAGGTGCCCGGTCGGAAAAATCAGTACTACCACCGCGAGGTTGATTGCCGCCGACGGCGAACGACGGACGTGGCGGTACTCGCAAACAGACGCCGGGCGCAGCGTTGGTACGACGTCGCGTCCGTGGGGTACGACGCCGTCACCGGCCCGGTCTTCTGGCCGCTCGGTCTCCAGCGCGACCTGCTGGCCGACCTCGACCTGGCCGGCAAGCGCGTCCTCGACGTCGGCTGTGGCACCGGCCGGACGGCACGACTGCTCGCGACCGCCGGCGCGACCGTCGTCGGCGTCGACCAGAGCGACCCGCAAATCCGCCGGGCATCACGCCGGACGTCGGACGGCGTCGACTGTCTTCAGGGTGACGCACACGCACTGCCGTTCGCCGACGGTAGCTTCGACGCCGTCGTCTCCGTCGGCGCCGTCCTCTACTTTCCCGACCCCGAAGCGGCGCTGACCGAGGCAAGGCGCGTGACCCGGCCCGGCGGCCGCATTCTCGTCGCCGGGTTCAACGACCCGACGGGCCTGCCCACAACGCAGGTCGAGGCCTGGTGGCGGATGACCACCGGGGCGCTGTTCGAGACGTTCGACGACCGAACGGCGGGACAGCTGTTCCGAAGCGCCGGGTGGTCGGCCGTCGAGAGTCGGGAAGTCGGCCCGACGTGGCACCCTCGACTCGCCATCGCGACCACCGCGACCCGTCAGGAGTGACCCGTGACTCAGCCGGCGACGAACTCCTGGGGGTAGTCGGTCAGGTTCTCGTAGCCGTCTTCGGTGACGACCACGATGTCCTCGATGCGGACGCCGCCGACCTCGGGGTCGTACAGTCCCGGCTCGATGGTAATGACGTTCCCCGGCTGGAGCTCGCCACCGTTCGGCCCGATTCGGGGGAGTTCGTGCACGTCGAGACCGACGCCGTGGCCGGTGCTGTGGATGAATCCGGTGTCGGGGCTAGCCTCGCTGCCGATGGTGGGCAAGCCGGCGTCCTCGTAGACTGCACAGGCTTCCTGGTGGACGTCCTCGCCGTTGACTCCCGGTTCGACGGCGTCGAGGGCGGCCTGCTTTGCCTCGGCAGTCAGGTCGTACCACTCACGGATGGTCTCACCGGGGTCGCCGACGGCAAACGTCCGGGTCATGTCGGCGTGGTAGCGGGTGGCTTTGTCCCGGGGAAAGATGTCGACGATGATGGCCTCGTCAGCCCGGAGCGGGCCGTGGCCCCGTTCGTGTGGCTCGGCGGCCTGCGTGCCTCCGGCGACGATAGTCTCGTCGAGCGCACACCCCTCCCGGAGCAGGGCGATTTCGATCTCCTGCTGGACGCGCTCGCTGGTCAGCACCTCGCCGTCGTGGACGAGTCGACCCTCGCTATCGACGTCGGCGCCGGCGATCAGTTCCTCTGCCCGGGCCATGGCCCGTTCGTTCGCCTTCTGGGCGGCCCGGACGTGTTCGACTTCCTCGTCGGTCTTGGTCGCCCG
This sequence comes from uncultured Halobacteriales archaeon, assembly GCA_964523745.1. GTDB lineage: Archaea > Halobacteriota > Halobacteria > Halobacteriales > Haloarculaceae > CAZGAX01. The sequence goes on from CAZGAX010000167.1 coordinate 6,582, forward strand.
AATCTCGGTGACGACGCCTTCTCCCTGGGGCGACACCGCGAGACCCTGGTCGCGAATCCCGTCGGCGGTTTCGAGGGGGAACCGTGGTGGCGCGGCGACGGACTCGACGTCGTGTGATTCGAGCCACTGCGCGAGGATGCGACGCCTCGCCTCGCGGGTCCCGTGCTCCTCGACGAGGGACGTCGAATCGTAATCGGACATCCGCTCGACGGACACAGCGCGGCTCTCCTCGACTGCCCGGCCGTACTCCAGGCTGCGCTCGAACAGGAGGTGGACCCGGCCGTCGTACAGGGTAACGAAGGGGTCCGGGGCGTCGAAGCCCGAGAGGTAGTACTGGTCGGCGTCTTCGGAGTCGGCGTCGAGGAGGTAACCGTCGACTCCCGCGTCGTCCAGATAGTCGTCGAGTCGAGAGAGGTCGGGGTCCATGGGGGCGACTGGGCCGCCCGGGAGTAAAGGCCTACCGGGCGACGAGCGGGCCGAAGGAGCCGAGCGTACGCCGGCCTTACTCGGCGTAAGCGCCTCGTAGCTAATGACACTGACGCCGCCTCTTGATGCATGGCAAAGGATGCCTGTACGCGGCGCACGGTGGTCGGACTGGCCGGAACAGCGATCGCGGTCGGTCTGGCTGGCTGTGCCGACGGCGGCGATGGCGACAACCAGACCGGCGGAACACCCGGTGGCAATCAGACCGACGGCGGGACCCCGACGGACGCCGAGGGACCGATGCTCCGCTTCGCTCACATGGCACCCAACGCACCAGAAGTCGACGTCGCCGTCGGCGGCCAGACGGTCGTCGAGGGACTGGCGTATACCGACGTGACGCAGTACCAGACCGTCGAGAGCGGCTCGGTCCAGGTGACGGTCACGCCGACCGGTGCCGACGGCGAGCCG
>CAZGAX010000168.1:0-7459 GCA_964523745.1 uncultured Halobacteriales archaeon
GTCGACGACGTCGATCCCTTTGGCCTCCAGTTCGCTGGCCTTGTTGCTGATAGCGAGCGTGGCGCTCGGCGATACGCGGCCGACGCGGTCGGCGAAGTCGAGGTCGCTCATACCAGGCTCTTTCCCCGGGGGGATAAAGTGCGTGTCGCGTCACGACGATAGGATTGGTTCAATTCTGTCGACGTAGCGACTGGCTGTAACGGGAACACTGCGAGAGGAAGGTCGTCCAACGAAACTACGGCTTCAACGGCTCGAACGTCTCAGTCAAGTTCCTCGACCAGGTCGACGGCACTTTCGACGGCACGTGCGCCCCAGTCGACGCGGGCCTCGGCCTGGTCGGTGTTCATGTTCGGACCGGTGATACCGAGGGTGACGGGGGTGTCCCGCTCCAGGCTGACGTCGGTCAGGCCCTGGGCGGCAGCGTGGCCGATCACCTCGTCGTGGTCGGTCTCGCCGGTGACGATAGTGCCGATGACCGCCACGGCGTCGACGTCGTCGCGCCGAGCGAGTCGGTCGGCCGCCAGCGGCGTGTCGTAGGAGCCCGGCACCTCGATCTCTTCGACGATCTCGGCGTCGAGGTCGTCTGCGGTTTCCCTGGCCCGGTCGGCCATCTGGTGGGTGATCGGTCGCTCCTTGTTGAACTGGGAGACGACCAGCCCGAGGCGTGTCATTGCCGAGGAGAGGGAGAGACCGGGCAAAAGGATTGTCGTCTGGAGCGGTCGACGGAGTCGGGACGGAACACCGGTCGCTGGCTATCCAGGAGATAAAGAGTTTCAACCCCCGCGCTCTGTTGGCAGACCGATGAGCGTTGCCGACCGGTACGACGCGGCCCAGGCCCGCATCGCCGAGCGGCTGCCGGCTCGCGTCACCGCCCACCCCGTCCTCTCGGCCGTCCTCACCCTCACGGTCGTCGGTCTCGCCCTCCGACTGTTTACCCTCGGCGCCAGAACCCCTCACTACGACGAGGCTCGCGTCGCCTTCTGGGCGCTGTACCTCACCGACCACGGCTGGTACAGCTACAGCCCCATCTCCCACGGTCCGTTCCTCCACGTCGTGGGAAGCTGGGTGTTTACCACGCTCGGCGCCTCGGACTTCACGATGCGTCTCCCGGTCGCCCTCGTCGGCGGCCTCCTTCCCCTGTCGGCGCTCCTGTTTCGACGGTACCTCCCGAAAGCCGCCGTCGTCGGCCTGGCAGGCATCCTCGCGCTGGATCCCACACTCCTGTACTTCTCGCGGTTCTTCCGCAACGACGTCCTGACGGTAGCGTTCGCGTTTTTCGCATTCGGCTGCTTTCTCCTCGCGCTCGACCGACGCCGGCCCGGGTACCTCTACGCCGGGGCAGCGCTACTCGCCCTCTCGTTCACGACGAAGGAAAACGCCGTTCTGTACGTCCTCTGCTGGATCGGCGCCGGAGCACTCGTCCTCGTCCACGACCTGTTTCGGCCGCTCGGACCGGACGGAATCAGGACCCGCGTTGCCATCCGCTGGCGCCAACTCAAGTCCCTGGTTCCCGGCGATTCTGCTGCGCGGCGACGGACTGTCGGGCGTACCGTCGCCCACCTGCTCGGCGCGGCGCTGGTCTTTGTCGGCGTCATCGTTTTCTTCTACGCGCCACGCGGAACGGCTGCCTCGACGGTCGGTTTCTGGGAGGCGTTCACGCGACCCACACAGTTCCCCGCGATGGTCGGGGAGACGCTGTTCGACGTCTTCCCGAGAGGCGTCGAGACGTGGACCGAGCGGTCCTCCAGGGACGCCGGACTGTTCTCGGGCTTCGAGGGGCCGCTGAAGGAGATGACCAAGACCATCGTTTACGGCTCCGGCGTCGTCGTGGCGCTGGGCATCGGCGGGTTCCTGTACGCACTCTACGAGTGGCTCGTCGAAGATAGGCTCCGGCCGCTGGCGATTGCCGGGTTCTACTGGGCCGTCGCGAGCTTCCTGGGGTACCCCCTCGTCGCCAGCGTCGGCAAACCGTCCTGGCTGGTCGTCCACGTCGTCGTGCCGCTGGCCCTGCCAGGCGCGCTCGGCGTCGCCGTCCTCGTCCGCTGGGGACAGGACGCTATCGAGGCCGACGACGTCGTCAACCTCGCTCTCGTCGGCCTGCTGCTCGGCGTCGCCGTCGGCGGCTCGCTCTACGTCGGCGTCGGGACCAGCTACCAGCGTGCCCAGGCTCAGGACAACGTCATGGTGCAGTACGCCCAGCCGGGCAGCGACATGAATCAGTTCGTGGCGAACCTCCGGCAGGTCACTGCCGCGAACGACGGCGGCCCCGACGTGGTCGTCCTCAACACCGACGAGGCTCCCGACTACTGGGACCTCATCGTCTCCTACGAGGGACCGGTCCCGGGGTCGTACCTGCCGGTCTGTACCGGTTCGCCGGAGCAACTGGAAAAGCAGACCCAGCGACAGCTGACCCTGCGGACGCTGCCGCTTCCCTGGTATTTTGCCGCCGAAGACGCCATCGTTCACTGCTCCGAGGACGCCGGGACGGTGGAGCGCATGGTCGACGAGAATCCGCCGCCGATGATCGTCACCCACACGTCGGACAGCGGGGCCGACTCGATCGACGGCGCACTCGACGAACGATACCAGCGCCGGACCTACGACCTCTTCGTCTACGAGAACGAGGTCGAAGTTTACGTCCGGAACGACCTGGCGGCGTAGTCGGGCCGTCGAGCCGTGAAGCAACCCTTTTGACCGTCGGTTGGGAACCCGGCCACATGCAACTCACGTCGCCAGGACCGACGCTCGGGGTCGTCGGCGGCGGCCAGCTCGGCCGGATGCTCGGTGAAGCAGCCGCGCCGCTGGGCGTCGAAATCGTCGTCTCCGACCCGACGCCCGACTGCCCTGCCTCGCCGGTCGTCCGCGACCAGGTCGTCGGCGACTTCGACGACCAGGACGCGCTGGAAGCGCTCGCCGACCGTGCCGACTTCCTCACCTACGAGATTGAACTGGCCGACCCCGACGTACTGGAACGCGTCGGCGACGCAACTGACACGCCTGTCCACCCCCACCCCGACACGCTCCGCACCATCCAGGACAAATTCGTCCAGAAGCGTCGCCTCCAGGAGGCCGGCGTGCCGGTCCCGGACTTCCGCAAGGTCGACACCGAGTCCGACCTCCGCGAAGCCTGCGAGGAACTGGGCTACCCGGCGATGCTGAAAGCGCGGGAAGGGGGCTACGACGGCCGTGGGAACGTCCCCGTCGAGTCGCCGGACGACGTGGCCGACGCCTTCGCGGCCATCGACGGCCCCGCGATGGTCGAGGCGTTCGTCGACTACGAGCGCGAACTGGCCATCATGGGCTGTCTCGGCGCCGACGAGACCGACGCCTTCCCCGTCACCGAGACGATCCACGAGGAAGAGATCCTTCGGGAGTCGGTCGCACCGGCCAGAGCACCAGACGCCGTCCTCGAACGGGCTAGGGACGTCGCCCTGGACGTCCTCGACGTCATGGACGGACGCGGCGTCTTCGGCATCGAACTGTTCGAGACGGCCGACGGCGAAATCCTGCTCAACGAAATCGCCCCCCGGCCCCACAATTCCGGACACTGGACCATCGAGGGCTGTCACACCTCGCAGTTCGAACAGCACGTCCGGGCCGTGACGGGCCTGCCGCTGGGCACCACAGAGCAGCGAGCGCCGACGGTCTCCGCAAATATTCTCGGCGACGTGGCCGACCGGCAGGAGGCCCGGCTATCGGGGGTCGAGGCCGTCCTCGAGACCGACAGGGCGGCGCTTCACTGGTACGGCAAGCGAGAGGTCTACGACCTACGGAAGATGGGCCACGTCACCCTGGTCGGTGACGGGAACGTCGGTCGAGACGGGTCCGATAGCCGAGATGGCCTTCTTTCGCGTGCACGAGAATTGACTGGCGGAATGACGTTCGAGTAACCGGCGGATAGCCGTTCGAACACGGACGCCGCCGAGTCGGCCGGCCCGCAGTCAGGAGTAGTCGTCGAGGAGCGCGTCGATTTCGGCGGCGACGTCGCAGTCGCCGTCGATACCGCAGTGTTCGGTTAGCCCGGCAGCCTCGATGGCGTCCTCGACTTGCCAGCGCGTCGTTCCAGCGACTTTGGCGGCCTCCGGCACCGTCGCCTCACCCAGCGCGACGAGTCCCACCGCCGTCGCGACGGTCGTGTCGACGTCGACTTCGTCGTCCGACATGCCACGTCATTGTACGTCACATTTCTTCAAACTACCTGCCCGAATATCGTTCGCTGTAACGGGGGTCCAGGAGGCACCTCTACGTAGTGGTGTGCAGATCGTTGGATCTACCAATTCAGTGAATGCCCTCCTCTCGTCGCCATTGAATTGGGTCTACAAGGACAGCACCGCCACCGCAACGACGTTGAATGCCCTCTCTTCGCTGGCTATGGAATCCAGTCGTCTTCGACAGCACCGCCACCGCACCGACTGTGAAAGCCCTCACCTCGCTGGCTCACGGCTCCCTGCGGTCGCCGTTCGCCTTGCCGAGACGCTCCCTCCGGTCGCGTCTCGCTCCTGGCGGTCGCTGAGCGACCCCTATCCGAGCGAAGCGAGGATATGTCGCTCAGACGACCACGACGAACGCCAGCGAGGTTCGCCCTTTCAGTCCACCAGGGTCCAGTTGGTCAGCAGGCTGTGGCGCGCTGGCTCGGCGCCGAACGTAGTGAGGCGGCCGAGCCGTTGGCGCGAGGGACGACCGAGGGAACGGAGTGACCGAGGGAGTCGGCTGGGGAGGGTCGTGGTGCTGTGCAGTTGCGGTGCGGTGCCTGGCGGATGAAAGGGCGAGGCCCGGTGGCGTTCTATATAGTCGGACAGCCGGCCCTATCCGAGCGAACGCAGTGAGCGAGGATATCCGGCTGTCCGACCGCCAGCGGGCCGAGGGCTTTCCCTGGTATGCGGCTGCGGTAGTGGTAGTCACAGAAGGAACAACCGAATTCCATAGCCAACACCGACAATTTACGTACCGGCCCGACGGACCCACCACCATGACCCGCTCGGAGACGCTACAGGCGCTGATCGACGACCTGGAGGCCCAGGCCGACGCCGACCGGGACCCCGAGACTACCCCGGACGTCGGCGTCATCATGGGCTCTGACTCGGACCTGGACGTCATGATGGGCTCCGAAGAGGGCCGTCCCGGTGCCTACGACGCCTTCACCGAACACCTGGGCTTTGCCGAGCAGACCGACTTCGAGAACCCCCCAGAATCGCGGTTCACCTTCGAGACGTTCGTCGTCTCGGCCCACCGGACCCCGGAACTGATGTACGCCTACGGCGAGACGGCCGCCGACCGGGGCATCGACGTGATCATCGCCGGCGCCGGGGGCAAGTCCGCCGACCTGCCGAACATGACCGCCTCCATCGCCTACCCCATTCCCGTCATCGGCGTGCCCGTCCAGGAGAAATCCGTCGACTCGGTCATCGGAATGCCCCAGGGCGCCCCTATCGTCGCCGTCGACGCCGGGAAGTCGTTCAACGCGGCGCTAACCGCGGCGCAGATCCTGGCCAGGGAGCACGACGAGCTACGGGAACGACTCCAGAACTACCACGACAGCCTGCAGGAGGACGTGGCCCAGGCGTCGCGGGACCTGCACGAACTCGGGACGGCCGGGTTCAAGGCTCGGCGGGAGTAGTGAGGGCAAGCGGTCGTCGGGGATACCCGGGAAGGAACACCCTACCGGGAGCAGTGGGCAGGGGCCACGACAGGCGAGAAATCGCAAGAATCAACCCTTATATGGGACCGCCTCAAACCGCCAAACGATAGGAGATACCGGAATGAGTAATCCATGGATCGCCATCGGGGCGCTGGCCGTCGTGGCGGTAGCGATTCCGCTGAGCATGATGGCAGTCTCAGCCTTGCTCCGGCCGAGCGTGCCCGAACAGAGCAAACGCGCCACCTACGAGAGCGGCGAGGTGCCGACCGGCAGCAGCCAGCACATTCGCTTTAACATCCAGTACTACATGGTCGCGCTGCTGTTCGTCGTCTTCGACATCGAGACCGTCCTCATCTTCCCCTGGACGGTCATCTACGGCGACGCCGTCGGCGAGGTCGGCCTGGTCCGGGCGCTGGGTCCGATGCTCGCGTTCATCGGCATTCTCGTGATCGGCCTCGCGTGGGCCTGGCGCAACGGCGCAGTCCGCTGGGTGCGCAGTCCCCGGGCTGAACGGCAACGGGTGGAGAGAACATGAGCCAGGACACACAGTTGCACGACACGCTGGCGGAGGCACAGTCTACCCAGGAGGCCCGAATGGGAGAGGGCGTCGACGACCGGTTCAACTCGAAGCTGCGGCAGGCCTTCGGCCACACCCCGTTCATCCTCACGAAGTTCGACAAGTTCATGAACTGGGTGCGGGGCTCGTCGATGTTCATGCTCCTGTTCGGCATCGCCTGCTGTTCCATCGAGATGATGCACACCTACGCGGTCAAACACGACCTCGACCGCTTCGGTGCCGGCGTCCCCCGGGCGTCGCCCCGGCAGGCGGACGTCATCATCGTTCCCGGGACCATCGTCTCGAAGTTCGCCCCCCGGATGAAGCGGGTCTACGACCAGATGCCCGAGCCCAAGTTCGTCGTCTCGATGGGCTCGTGCACCATCTCTGGTGGGCCGTTCCAGGAGGGCTACAACGTCGTCAAGGGCGCCGAGGAGGTCATCCCGGTCGACATTCACGTTCCCGGGTGCCCGCCGCGACCCGAGGCCCTGATTTACGGGGTCGCGAAGCTCCAGGAGCGCATCGCCAACGGCGAGACCGCCCCGGTGACGGTCAAGCCCTACGAGTTAGAACAGTTCGGCGACCTCGAACAGGACGAACTCGTCCAGAAGCTCGCGAGCGAGGTCGACGAGGACGACCTGGTCATGCGCTACAACTGGGCTGATTCGCCATGAGTCTGGAACCTCGCCAGCCGAAGGAAGTCGGCGTAACTCCCGAGGGTGACCTCGATTACGACGAACTCGAGGCCCTCCTCGACGGGAAGGTGCTCGACCGCGAGGAACACGTCAACGCCGAAGGGTTCGTCGTTCGACCCGACGAGGTAGAGGAGGTCCTCTCGACGCTCAAGCACGAGGCCGGCTTCGACCACTGTTCGTGCGTGACGGCCCAGGAGTACCAGGACCGCTTCGAGTCCATCTACCACCTGAAGAAGTACGACGACCCGACCCAGGAGCTGTCGGTCGTCGTGCCGACGCCACGCGACGATCCCGTTAGCGAGAGCGGGGCGAACGTCTACGAGACGGCGAACTGGCACGAGCGGGAGGCCTACGACCTCGTCGGCGTCGAGTACGAGGGCCACCCCGACCTGCGGCGGATCCTCCTGCCCGAGACCTGGCAGGGCCACCCGCTGTCCCTCGATTACGACCAGGACCAGCCCCAGATCGTCCCGCTCCGAGAGCACGCCAACCCGATGGAGAAGAAGACGAAGATCCCGGACGACCCGGACACGATGTTCGTCAACATCGGGCCACACCACCCGGCGACCC
>CAZGAX010000169.1:0-7289 GCA_964523745.1 uncultured Halobacteriales archaeon
GCCAACTGCGCCTCGACTGCCTCGGGGGCCGGCCCGCCCTGTGAGTCCCGCATCGCGATGCTCTCGGCGGGGTCGAGGGCTGCTTCGACGGCCTCGCGGTCGACGTACTCCGAGAGCGGCTCGCCCAGCACGTCCTCGGCGGCCGCAGAGATGGTCTCGTAGGTGGGCTGCTCGCCGGTTTGGTCGAACTCGCCTGCAGCTTCGCTGCTCGCGGCATCGCCGCTCGCACTGTCTGCGGCCCGTTGGGCCGCACTGGCAACTACCTCGTGGGCCGTCCGGAACGGCACGCCGGCCATCGCCAGGCGGTCTGCGACCCCGGTGGCCGTCGAGAAGCCGGCGCCGGCTTCCTCGGCCAGCACCGCCTCGTTCCAGTCGGCCGTCGTCACGGCGCCCACCGCCACCTCCAGCGCGTCGGTCACCTCGTCGACGGCCGTCCAGGCGTGGGGCGTCGCCTCCTGCAGGTCGATGTTGTACGACCGGGGTAGCCCCTTGAGCGTCGTCAGCAAGCCCTGCAAACTGCCCGTCGCGTTGCCGGTCCGCGCCCGGACGATTTCGACCGAATCGGGGTTCTTCTTCTGGGGCATGATAGACGACGTCGACGCGTAGTCGTCTGATATCTCCAGGTAATCCCGGCCGGCGTAGACCACGAGGTCCTCGGCCAGCCCCGACAGGGTGGTCGCCAGGGCGGCCATCGCGCTCGTCGTCTCCACCAGAAAGTCACGGGTCGAGACGGCGTCCATCGAATTTTCGAGGACCGACGCGAAGCCCAGCAACTCGGCGGTCTGCTCCCGGTCGACGTCGAACGGCGTCCCGCCGAAGGCTCCCGCGCCGAGCGGCGAGCGGTTCGTCCGGTCGTAGGCCGCCAGCAGCCGTTCGGTGTCCCGGGCCAGGGCCTGCTCGTAGGACGCCAGGTAGTGCCCGACGGTGACGGGCTGGGCGTACTGGAGGTGGGTGAAGCCCGGCATCTCCGTCTCGGTGTGGTTCGCCGCGGCGTCGAGTAACTGCTGGCGGGCTTCTGTGATGCCCTCCAGCGCATCCAGCAGGTCGGACCGGAGCCGGTAGCGGATGCAGGTGGCCACCTCGTCGTTCCGGGAGCGAGCCGTGTGCATCTTCCCGCCGACCGGGCCGACCCGCTCGATCACTGCCGTCTCGATGGCTTCGTGGACGTCCTCGCCGTCGTGCAGGTCCTCGTGGCCGGCGTCCTCGACTTCGTCGAGGGCGGCGAGGATTTCGCCGGCGGTGTCGGCCTCGATAATCCCCTGGTCGGCCAGCATCACGACGTGCGCCCGGTCGACTGCCAGGTCCGCCGCGAAGATGCGCTCGTCGGCGTCGAGCGAGGACATGAATCCCCGGGCGGGGCCGCCGCTGAAGCGGTCGCGGCGCACTGCCGTCCCGCGTTCGGCGTCGGACTCCGTTTCCCGGGAATCGTCCTCGGTCATGCTGTTAGTCCTCAGATTCTGCTTCGTTCCCGCCGTCGGCGACCGCTTCCTGGCGTGCATCCTCCAGGACGCGGTTGGCCAGGCGGGACTGGAAGCCGTGGTACTTCGCGACGCCGGTGGCGTCGGCCTGGGTGATCGACCCGGTGACGTCCTCCTCGTCGAACGAGGCGGCGGACTCGCTATAGACCGCGAAGTCGGACTCGCGGGAGACGGCGCGGCAGTGGCCACCCTCCAGTTTGACCGTCACGGTGCCGGTGACCCGCTCCTGGGTCGAATCGATGAAGCCTTCGAGGGCGTCGACCAGCGGCGCGTCGACGAGTCCCTGGTAGGCCTTCAGCGACCACTGCTGGTCGACCTGCTGTTTGAACTGGCGCTCCTCCTGGGTGAGGACCAGGCCCTCGAGTGCCTCGTGGGCCGTCAGCAGCACCGTAGCGGCGGGATGCTCGTAGTTCTCTCTGACCTTGAGCCCGAGCATCCGGTCTTCCATCATGTCGGTCCGGCCGACGCCGTGGGTGCCTGCCTGGTCGTTCAGCTCCTCGATGAGCGCCACGGGGTCGAGGGCCTCGCCGTCGACGGCGACGGCCTGGCCCTCCTCGAACGTAATCTCGACCAGTTCAGCGTCCTGGCTGCCGGGGTTCTCGGTCCAGAGGTAGATGTCGTCCTCCGGGATGGTCGAGGGGTCTTCGAGTTCCGACCCCTCGATGGAGCGACTCCAGAGGTTCGTGTCGATGGAGTACCGCCCGCCGGCGCCGCCCTCGACGGGCAGGCCCTTCTCCTCGGCGTACTCGTTCTCCCACTCCCGAGTCAGGCCGAGTTCGCGAACCGGGGCGATCACTTCGAGGTCGGAGTCGCGCCACACCGCTTCGAACCGGAGCTGGTCGTTGCCCTTGCCGGTGCATCCGTGGGCGATGGCCGCACAGCCCTGTTCTTCGGCCACCTCGAGGATGGCCTCGGCGATCACCGGCCGGGCCAGCGCCGTCCCGAGGGGATAGCCCTGGTAGTCGGCGTTGGCTTTCACCGAATCGAGGCAGAGCTGGGCGAACTCGTCGGTGGCGTCGACGACGTAGTGGGGCAGGCCGAGCGCCTCGGCGGTTTCCTCGGCCTCGTCGAACTCGTAGTCGGGCTGGCCGACGTCGACGGTGACGCCGATGACGTCGTCGTAGCCGTACTCCTCTTCGAGTAGCGGGACGCACACTGTCGTGTCGAGCCCGCCGGAAAAGGCGAGCGCGACGGTTCCGTTTCCTTCTGGCATGTGTATCGTGTCTGTGTCGGGTTGTGACGTGTCCGCCCCGGAACCCGACGGGTGGGCGGTAGTTAGTGGCGAGACGAATCCGGTGGAGAGAGTGAGTGCGGGCCTAGCGGCCCGGTCGTCGTCGGGTTCGGAGAAGTCGAGCGGACCCGGGGCTCGCGACGGTGCGAGCCTCGCTGGTGCGGGTCCGGAACATCGTGCTTCGAGCTATCCGGAGACGAGTACAAATATCTTCCGAGAACGGACCGGCGTGTGAGGACCTGACGCGGCCCGTCGTTGCTCAGAGCGGGTCGTCGAGCGTCTCGTTGTCGTCGGTCAGATTCGTGTCGGTGAGGTTCGTGTCGGTTTCGGTCGGCGTCACCGTCGTATTGCCGGTGCTGCCGTCGCTGGTGTCGCCACCGGGTAGAACGCCGTCGACCGGCGTGTCGACCGTCACGTTTCCGTTCGCGTCGACGCTGACGTTCAGCGGGCCACGGGTGTCCACCGGCCCCGCGCCGCCGACAGGACCGGCGATCGATCGGGCGATCTTCGCCACCTCGGGACCGGCCAGCTCTCCTGCCCGATCCGAGAGGGTCCGGATAGCCCTGGCGTCGACGCCGTGGCTGGCCAGCAGGTCAGCGGGCAGTCGCGTACCCACTGCTGCCGTCTGGTTGGCCATTCGCTTGAGGGATTCCGTCTTCGCGGCCAGTTCGGCCATCCGGGCCCTGTAGGCCCCGTCGCTCAGCGACCCGTTGGCGTGGGCCGCCTGGAGGTCTTGCTTGCGCTGCTCGAGGCTGTCGAGTCGGTCACCGATGGATTCGTACTGGCCGGCGACGACGGCAGCTTTGGCTGCGTCGGTCTCGGCCCGGGCGATCGCCAGTCCGGCCGCCCGGACCTCGACCGTCCCTTCGAGTTCGGCCTGCTGGACGCCGACGACGCCGCTCAACTGCTGGCCTGGGGCGACGGTACTCGACGCGTTACTCGACTCGTTACTCGTCTGGGCGTCGTGGAGGGCGCCCGGGGACTCGCTCGGTGCCCCGACCACGGCCCCGGCGACCGGGACCGACGCCAGGGCGACCACCAACGCGAGGACCACTGTGCTCCGGCGCATCGTACCTGGGTATTTGGCCCATTCCTGCATATAAACGCTGGATCCTGGGCCCGCATCGTCCCGGATTTAGCCGAATTTAGCGCGGCGCGACACCGCAACTGTCCGGCACTCTGACGGAATCCGACGGTTTACACCGACTAAACGGTCCGAAGCCTTATGTGTCGGGCTCGGCTCCGTCGCCGGCCCCCTCGGGCTCGACCGAGACGTCCGGAAGGGTGAGGACGTTTTCCCGCCCGAGGCGGAACGAGTCGAGCTTCTCGGCCTCGCGGAGGTCGCCGACGACCTGACTGGTCTTGGCTGCCGTCCAGTCGAGCTGCTCGGCCACCTGCTGCTGTTTCATCCGTCCGTTGTTCTCTTCGAGCAGCCGGAGGACCCGTTCTTCGTTGCTCAACAGCTCTTCTGGGGGTTCCTCCGGGCCGCCTCCGCCACCGTCACTGCCGTTACCGCTGCCGCTCGCCCCGGCAGCCGGATCATCCTCGTCGCCGCCCCCACCGAGTGGCGTCGCCAGCCCGGACCGGCGAGCGAACAGCCAGGCCCCGCTGGCCAGCAGTAGGGCGACGACAGCGACGAGTATGATCGGCGTCGCGCCACCACCGCCCGCCGCTACGTCGTCGCCATTCCCGCTCCCTGCGTTCCCGTCCTCGGGGACGACGACGATGTTCGGTTCGCCCGGGCCGAAGTCGCGCCGGCCTTGCCAGGTGAGTTCGTTCGCCTCGACCACGTCGCCCGACGGGGTACTGGCTTCCATGCGGTAGTCGTCCGGCCAGGCCACGGTCAGGGACGTCTTGTCCTCGAGGAACAGTTCCTCGATGGCGTCGCCGGCGTGGAGTTCCTCGCCCGAGACGACCGCGAAGTTGGTCCAGGTGAACCGGTAGCTGACGACGCCGTACTCGCCCTGGGGGAGTGACGTCCGTGTGGCTTCGACGGTGACGTTCTCGATGGCCATCTCCCGGCCTGTAGCGTTCTCGGCAGTGGCCGCCGTCCGCTGCATTCGGTCGCGGAACTGCGAGACGTAGGCCGACGAGTTCTGTTCGATGTCCCGCTTGACGGACTCGAAGGCGTCCGTGGCGTTCTGGTCGTCGAGTTCGATACGGTAGGCGATCGTCCACCGTGCGTCGCCGTCGGCCGCCAGGTCGATCCGCATCGAGACCGAGTCTGACTCGAACTCCGACTGTGCCGGGCCGCCCTGGTCGAATCCGGCCTGGTCACTGGCGAGGACGGCGCTCGGAGCACCGGCTGCCAGGAGCCCGACCGCGACGAGCCCGAGAACGACCAGCGTCACAACCTGACGGGACCGCATCATGCCTCGCTCCCCGGATTTACGCCCTGGGGGTATAGGGCTTGCTCCATCAACCGATGCACTGGCCGGAAAGGATTTGGCCACTCCGGTGCCATCGACGGTCATGAGAGCCAAACTCGACGTCGACGACCTGATCAAGATCGTACTGGTACTCGTGGCCATCTGGCTGGCACTCGAGATCGTCGGGGAGTTCCTCGACACGCTCAGATACATCCTTAGTCCGCTCGGGAACGTCCTGGGACTGATCGTCCTCCTCCTGCTGGTGCTCTGGCTGCTCGACCGGATCTGACCGGGTCCCGAGACGCTTTCTCGACCACCGTGATTCCTCGACCACTGTGACCGACGCGCTTTTTCGCCCCCGCCGGCAGGATCTGTTGTGTACAGCCTGAATGCTCCAGTTCCCGGCGAGGTGGCCGCCCTCGCCACCGACCTGGCCGCCGAGGTGCCCGGCGCCAGGGCCCGGACTCGCGGCGAGCACACCCTCGTCGTCAAGCGACTGGGAACGGGCGACCGAACCGACTTCCAGCACCTGCGAAACCGGGTCCGGGAGGCGCTCCGGGGGACGGCTCCCTTCGAGGTGGCCGTTACGGGCGTCGACTGGTTCGAGGACCCCGAATCCGGTCCGGGGCCGGTGGTCTACCTCGCCGTCGAGGGGCAGGGTCTGTTCGACCTGCACGACCGGCTCTGTGCGGTCATCGACCCCATCGAGGGGCTCGGCGGTGAGGGGTACGTTCCGCACGTGACGATTTCTCGGGGTGGGGATCGAAAGGTGGCGAAGGCGTTGACTGAGCGCGACCTGGACCCGATTCGGTGGACGGTTACCGACCTGGCCTTCTGGGACGCCGACCGCTCTCTCGAAGCTGGTCGTCTGTCGTTGCCGCAGTGATTCTGGGCGTTTGGGCTTTTTCCTGCCAGCAGACCGCAAACGCCAACGGCTGAAAGCCCCGACCGGGGGGCTTTCCCGAATTCGTCACTGATTACCCACCGTCAGCCACAGCGTAACGATCCGATTTCCACCCGAAGGAACCGGGTTCCAAAGGAACGACGTGCCGCAGGAGACACGCTTTTAATCGGTCCGTACGTCGTGGCCGAACATGGATTATCAGGAACTCGACGGGGCCCGCGAGTTCGTCGCTCGACTCGAACACGGCCGTGGCTGGCGCGAACAGATCGAGACCTTCGCCGACGACGAGGGCATCGACGCGGCCTTCTTCCTCGGCCTCGGCGCCGTCCAGGACGCGACGCTCATGTTCTACGACCAGGACGACAAAGTGTACGAGGAGATCGCGTTCGACGAACCCTTCGAGGTCCTGCCCGCCGTCGGTAACATCTCCTGGCTCGACGGCGAGCGGTTCGCCCACACTCACATGACCCTCTCTCGGGACGATGGCACCGCCGTGGCGGGCCACCTCGACGAGGCGACCACGTTCGCCGGCGAACTCTGGGTCCGGGAGTTCGACGCCCACCTCGAACGGGAGCGCGACCCGGTGACCGACCTGGACCTGTGGAACCTCTGATGGTCCCCGAGGTGGTTCCGTGAGGGAGGCAGACGAGCGCTACTTCGAGCGCCTGGAGGACGAACTCGATTCGGCGTTCGCGGTGGCCAACGCGGCCAGGGAGCGCGGCGGCGACCCGGCGACGGAAGTCGAAATTCCGGTCGCCCAGGACATGGCCGACCGGGTCGAGAACATCCTCGGCATCGACGGCGTCGCAGAGCGCGTTCGAGAACTCGAAGGGCAGATGTCCCGCGAGGAGGCGGCCCTCGAACTGGTCGAGGACTTCGTCGAGGGGACGGTCGGTGACTACGAGGGCCGTGCGGGCAAAATTGAAGGCGCAGTCAGAACTGCCGTCGCCCTCCTCACCGAGGGCGTCGTCGCAGCCCCCATCGAGGGAATCGACCGCGTCGAGTTGCTGACCAACGACGACGGCAGCGAGTTCGTCAACGTCTACTACGCCGGGCCGATCCGGTCTGCGGGCGGGACGGCCCAGGCGCTCTCCGTCCTCGTGGCCGACTACGCCAGGACCCTGCTGGACGTCGACGAGTACAAGGCCCGTAGCGAAGAGGTCAGTCGCTACGCCGAGGAGGTCGGGCTGTACGACGACGAGACGGGGCTCCAGTACTCCCCGAAGGAGCCCGAGACCGAATTCATCGCCGAGCACATGCCGATCATGCTCGACGGCGAGGCCACCGGCGACGAGGAGGTGTCGGGC
>CAZGAX010000170.1:0-7244 GCA_964523745.1 uncultured Halobacteriales archaeon
AGCGTTGAGGGCGCTGTCCCGTAGGGGTCCGCCGGTTCAAATCCGGTCCCACGCATTTTTGCCACGAGCAATTCGCGAGTGGCAAAATCGTGAAGACCGCGATTTGAACCCTGGAAGTCGCAGCCCGGAACGGCCGACCGAAGGGAGGCCGGACGCCCGGAAAGTCTTCCTCTGGTTCAAATCCGGTCCCGTGCAAACTTCTTACTGCAGTCGACTGGTGGGTAGTGGAACTTCCCTCGCCTTCCTCCCAGGCACTATCATGAGTGATAATAGCACCCACACCTTTATTGCCTTCCGAGCAGCCAGATCTTGGTACGGCACCGCAAGGTGCCTGTGCCACCCCCACCCCCCACCACCCACCCTTTCCACTTTCAACACTTCCTACCGGCAGGTACGGTCGACGCGACGGCTGTCGGTCGCTATATTTTGCCGCCGAGAAGCACCATCAGGACGAGCACCATGATGGCGTAGGTAACGCCGAGCGTCATAACGACCCGGAAGTGGTAGGTAAAGAGGTCGTCACGCTCGGCTTCGCGGGCCGCTTCGTAGGCCGCCAACTCCTCGTCCGAGCAGGCGTCGGCGTGGGTTTCACCGACGTGGAGGTTCCGGAGTCTGGTCCCCCGAAACGGTCGGTCGCAGTGGGGACACCAGGCTGCGGGGTGGTCGCCGGGCGGCACCTCGGTCTCGGGAGTGGGATACTGGCTGGTCATACGTACGGAACCGCCGTCGTCGGCGCGATGACGACCCAGGCGCTGACCATCGTGTAGACTATCATGACGACGATGGTGGGGTACTGGCTCCGGATCGGCTGGCGCGCGCCGGGGAACAGTTCGAAGGCTATCGAGTGAGCCACCCAGATGGCCAGCAGGTGGCCCAGCAACACGAACGAGAGCTGGACGAGGCCGAACCAGTCGGGGAGCACGACCACCGTCACCGCAGTCGGCCCGGTCAGGGGGTTCTGGACCGTCGCGACGACCGTCTCCGGCAGGCTCGGCGCCAGCGAGACGACGTAGCCCAGGAAGTGCGCGATGTGATAGCCCGCCGCGATGGGCAACAGCGACGGCGCCAGCCACCGGCCGATGGCCCTCGGCGTCACGTAGGTGTCTGCCGTCTCCCGACTCTTCCGGGACGCTATGACGTAGATGGCGTAGAAAACCCAGAAGCCCAGGCCCAGGATGGCCAGGTAGAGGAGAACTGCGGGAATGCCGAGGCCGACGAACGGCCCGAGAACGTCTCCGACCAGCGGCGTCGAGACGATGCCGTCGTACGTCGTTGCCCAGAGCAGCGCGACGACGAACGCCGTCCGACCGGGCGTCGCAAACACGTCTCTGTCGGTTAGCGCCGCCCCGGGAAGCCTGAATTCGATGCCGTCGTCGGTCCGCTGGATCGGCGCGATCTTGCCGTACGCTCGAAACACGTTCGAAATCGGGTCGACGCTGTCGAACCACCGGTCTCGACCGACGAGGGCCGCCCCAGCGACGGTCACGACGGTGTAGCCGACGACGATGGTCGCGAGCTGGGCCGGGATACTCGCCACGGCGCTGACGACCTCCAGCCAGACGAGGAGCAACAGCCCGACGACGGCCGGCCATGCGCCCAGCCACTCGGGGTAGTCGATGCGGGGCTCGTCGGGCACCAGGCGAGTCAGCGCTCGCCACGGATTCAGCGCCGGCCAGGTATTCCCCACGAGGTACGTCGTCATCGTGTAGGCGCTCCACCACCCCACCCAGACGAAGACGGTGGCCAGGTTGGCCCGGGGATTCGACGTTCCCACGAAGCCCACCACGACGAGACCGACGAGCGCGACGACGCTCCCAACCTGGAGCAGCCCCCTGACGGCTCCCCAGAGGGTCGAGGGGAGTCGGGCGCCGATACCGAGGCCGTTGACCCACTGGAGCGAGGCGTGGTCGGCCATCAGGCTCGTGAACAGGAACGACGAGGCCACGACGACGCCGGCCGTCATGATGACGAACCACGAGGGAATCGGCGGCGACGTGGTAGTACTCCCGAACGAACCGGCGTGGGCTGTGACCGGGCCGACGGCTGTGACGGCGAGGGTAGCCAGGCCGGCAAGCCGGGAGAGGGAACGGTGGTCGAGCGCCATGGTGAAGCGGTGATACCGCGTTACTAGACGCGAGCCGTGGCCCGGGAATAGACGTTTCGACTGCGAGTGGAGCCGCCAGCCAGAGACGCTAGCCGCCGAGATAGAGTTCCGAGACCTCGTCGTCCTCGAGCAGACTGTTTGCCTCGCCAGCGAACCGGACGGTGCCCTGGTCGAGGACGTAGCCCCGGTCCGAGATGCTGAGCCCCTTCTTCGCGTTCTGCTCGACCATGAGGATCGCCGTATCCAGTTCGTTGACGGCCTGGACGCTGTCGAAGACGTCGTCGGCGGTGTTCGGCGCGAGTCCCGCGGACGGTTCGTCGATCAGCAAGACGTCGGGCTCGGTCATCAGCGCCCTGGCGAAGGCCAGCACCTGCCGCTGGCCGCCCGAGAGCGTCCTGGCTTTCGCCGAGCGCTTGTCGTCGAGGAGCGGGAACCGGTCGTACAGGTCTTCGACCGTATCCTCCAGCCCGCTCTCCCGGGAAACGCCTCCCATCCGAAGGTTTTCCTCGACGGACAGGGACCCGAACACGTTCTCGGTCTGCGGGACGTACCCGATCCCCTCGCGGACGATGTCCTCGGGCGCCATACCGGCGATGTCGTCGCCGTGATAGCGCACCGACCCGACCCAGGGCTCCAGCAGGCCGAACACCGTCCGGAGGACCGTAGACTTCCCGGCGCCGTTCGGGCCGATCAGACAGACGATCTCGCCGGCATCGAGGTGCAACGAGAGGTCGTCGAGGACCTGCACCTCGCCGTAGCCGCCGTCGACGCCCTCCAGTTCGAGGACGGGCCTGCCGTCAGACGCCGCGTCGCTTCTGGACGGCTCCATCAGATTTCACCCCCGAGGTAGGCGTCGACGACGCGCTGGTCGGCCCGGATTTCCCCGGGGGATCCCTCGGCGAGCACGCTGCCCTGGTGGAGGACGATTATCGGGTCGGCGATGTCCATAATGAAGTCCATGTCGTGTTCGATGACGAGGAAGGTCGTTCCCTCATCGTGGAGCCGAAGTATCTGGTCGCGCAGGTCGTTGGCCAGCGTCGGGTTCACGCCGGCGACCGGTTCGTCGAGCAGCAGAACGTCGGGGTCGGCCAGCATCGCGCGTGCCAGTTCGACGAGCTTCATCTGGCCGCCGGAGATACCCGTCGCCGGCTGGGTCGCCAGGTGGTCGATCTCGAAGTCCTCCAGTATCGCCTGGGCGTCCTCGAGGTTGTTCGACTCGGCTTCGGCGACCTCGCCCGGCGACGTGAACAGTTTGACGAAGGACTCGCCGGGCTGGCGCTGGGGCCCGACCAGCATCGCCTCGCGGACCGTCATCCCCTCCAGCTTTCGCGGCGTCTGGAACGTGCGGACGAGGCCGTGCTCGGCGATCTCGTGGGGTTTCATGCCGGTGACGTCCGTCCCGTCGAGGACCACCCGGCCGGCGTCCGGCTCGTAAAAGCCGGAGATCAGGTTGAACAGCGTCGACTTGCCGGCCCCGTTGGGTCCGATGAGGCCCGTGATCGTTCCCCGCTGGACGGAGAGCGACGCGTCGTCGGTCGCCACGAGCCCGCCGAAGGACTTGCGGAGCCCCTCGACCTGCAGGAGCGGGGCGTCACCCGTGGCCCGCTCTTCGGCCGCGTCCTGGTCTGCAATCTGTTCAGTCATCGGTCCCACCTCGGGCTTCCCGGACGCCGGTCGACGGTTGCCTGGGTTTCTCGTCTACGGTCCCGGGCCAGATCAGCTCGCGCTGTGGCGGGAGGATCCCCTGGGGCCGGAACCGCATCACCAGGACGATCAGGACGCCGATGAGCAACAGCCGGGATGGCCCGGGTTGGATCGATAGCAGCCCGTAGTCGTTGAGTAGTCGGGGTCCCTCGCGGATGGTAACGACGACGAAGCCGCCGAGCACCGCTCCCCGGTTGGATCCGCTGCCGCCCAGCATCACGGCGACCCAGACGTAGAACGTGGTGACCGGGTCGAGCGTCCCCGGGGCGACGTACCGGTTCAGGTGGGCGTAGAACACCCCGGCGAGTGCCATGACGAGACTGCCGAGAACGAACGCCTGCATCTTGTACCGATACGAGTCTTTGCCGAGTGCCTCGGCGAGGTCCTCGTCGGCCCGGATCGTGCGGAGCAGCCGGCCCCAGGGAGAGCGGTGTGCCCGCCGGAGGACGAGGTAACTGACTCCGAGGAACGTGGCGATCACCGCGAAGTTGAGAAACGCCGTGTAGAACGGCGTCTCCAGGAAGAACGGCGAACCCGGAACGATCTCGATCCGGAGACCCGGCAGCGCCGACGGCAGGCCGTCCAGAACGGGCCACCCCTCGAAGAACTGGGGAATTCCCCGGATACCGGCACTCCCGTTGGTCCAACTGTCCTGGTTCAGCGCGATGCGACGGATGACCTCGGCGAGGCCGAGTGACGCTATCGCCAGGTAATCGGCCCGGAGCCGGAGCGTCGGCAGACCGATGAGGACGGCGATGACACCGGCGAGGACGAGCGCCGCGAACAGGCCGACGACCGGCGGATAGCCCCCTGCGATCGGTGACGTCCCGCCGGTCATCAGTGCGGCACCGTAGGCGCCGATTCCGAAGAACGCGGCGACGCTGAAGTTGATGAGGCCGGAAAAGCCCCACTGGGAGTTCAGTCCGAGCGAAAGCAGCGCGAACATCCCGCCGAGGCCGAGGAGGAAGGTGAGGTACGCCGGGGTGAGGTACCCCAGCAGGACGCTCGCCAGCAGCGCTACTAGGACGGCCACGAGCACGGCGGAGACGACGCGTTCGACGGTCGTCCCGGCCGCCCAGGCGTCTCGTGGGTCGGTCAGCCACGCCACGTCACTCCACCTCCCCCACGATGCCGGCCGGTCGAACGAGCAGGACGAGCACCATGATGACGAACGCCACCGCGTCGGCGTACTCGTTCCCGATCGGAATCCCGAAACCCTCCGGGAACACGGGGAAGAGGCTTCCGAGATCGGTCAACACCGGCATCAGCTTGTTCGCCATTCCGATGACCAGCCCGCCGAGCATCGCCCCGTAGATCGACCCGATGCCGCCCAGGATGACGGCCGCGAAGACGACCAGCAGGATGCTAAAGCCCACCCGGGGCGTGAGCTGGTTGTACAGACCGAGGAAGACGCCCCCGGCGCCGGCCAACCCGGCGCCGATGACCCAGGTCCAGAGCTTCACGCGACCGGTCCGGATCCCGCTGATCCGCGCCAGGTCCGGGTTGTCGGCCATCGCACGCATCTTTCGGCCGAAGTCCGTGTACTGCAACAGCAGGTGGAGCCCGCCGACGAGGACGGCGGCCGAGACGACGATCGCGACGTCGTGGAGCGTGATCCGTATCCCGTAGGGAACGAGCGCATCGATCGGACGCAACACCTGGATGTCGTAGTTCCGCGGCGTCGTGCCGAACTTCATCTGGACGAGTGCCCTGTAGACGAAGGCGACGCCGATGGACGTGATGAGCAGGCCGATCCTGTCGGTGTCGAGTGGTCGGTAGACGAGCAGCTCGGTTGCGATGGCGACGACAGCCGCGACGGCGATCCCGGCCAGGAGGGCCACGAAGAACCCGATCGGGAGTCCGAGCACGCCGCTGCCGATGCTCCCGACCAGTCCGAAGGCGACGATCGACCCGTAGGCGCCGACCGTCATGGTGTCGCCGTGGGCGAAGTTGGCGAAGCCGCCGATGCTGTAGACGAGAGAGAGTCCAATGGCGCCGAGCACGATGATGCTACTGTACACCAGCCCGTTCGCCAGGTAATCGAGCAGCGGACTCGCCAGGAAATCCAGTGGGGGCATGCTGGGGAATTCAGCTGGAGATGAAGTCGATGCCCTCGTAGCTGTGGTCCTGCACCTGGAGTACCTGCAGGAAGCCCACAGGGTCCCCGTTCTCGTCGAAGTCGATCGGGCCGCTGACCCCCTGGTAGTCGACGTCGCTCGGGCTACCGCCGTCCTCGAGGATAGCGGCCGCCTCTTCGTAAGACGTCACCTCCTGGCCCTCCGGCCGGGTGACGTCTCGGACGACTTCGTTGAGTGCTGCGCCTGTGAACTCGTCGGCGGCGAGGATCGACAGCGCCGCGACGACGACGCAGTCGTAGGCGAAGGCCGCCCAGGAAGTCGGCTCCCGGTCGTACTCGTCCTGGAACGCCGAGGCGAACTCCTTGTAGTTGTCCTGGTCGACCGGCGCCGACGGGGTGACTATCTTCATCCCGTCCATGCTTCCCTCCGGGGTGTTCTCGATGACTGTATCGCCCCGGACGGAGTCGGCGCCGTAGTACTGGGCGTCGTATCCGCTCTCGTATGCCTCTGTAGCCATCGTCGAGAAGCCCGCCTGGTACGCGATGAACACCCAGGCGTCGGCGCCGGAGTTTGCCATCTGGGAGATCAGGCTGGAGTACGAGGACTGCTCCTGGTCGTGGGGAGCCTCGTAGGCCACGCTGCCGTCCCAGTTGGACTTGAACGCGTCGGCGAGACTCGACCCGTAGTTGTTGTTGACGTACGTCAGCGCCACCTCGTCGTAGCCGTCCTCGGCGATGATGTTCGACAGCGCGACGGCCTGTGTACGACCCGACGGCGACATCCTGAGGAGCCCGGGGAACTCCGTCAGTCCGAGGCCGGTGGAGTTCTGGCTCAGTTGCACGACGTCGGTGTCCTGTACGACGCTCTCGTAGATAGCCAGCGAGACGCCGGAGCCGACGGCACCGATGATAAAGGGCACCCCGGCCTGGTTGACGAGGTTCTGGGCGGCCGAGACGCCGCCCTGGTTCTCGCTCTCGGAGTCCTCGACCTGGATCTCGAGCGTGCGCCCACCGACGCCGACGTCGTTGACGTGTGAGAGCGCGAGGTCCTTGCCCCGCTGGTTGCGCTCGCCGAACGACGAGAGCGAGCCGGTCAGCGAGTCGATCATGCCGATGGTGTACGGTCCGGCCCCGCTTCCATCTCCGCCGTCACTGCTACCGTCACCGGTGCCGTCACCGTCACCGCTGCCGTCACCACTGCCGTCGCCACCATCGCTGCCGTCACCGCCGTCGTCGGTGGTCGAACACCCCGCGAGGCCGGCCAGTCCCGCGACGGCCGAATACTTCAGTAGCTCTCTACGACTCGGATCGAAACGGTCTGACGATTGAACCATCTGGCAGACTCGTTACCAACCATGG
>CAZGAX010000171.1:0-7000 GCA_964523745.1 uncultured Halobacteriales archaeon
ATCGACCTCTGGTTCGGCGAGGACGGCATGCTGTTCGAGGACGGCAAGTTCGCGGAGTTCGACGCCGAGGATCGCCTCCCCGCAGACGGCATGGTCACCGGCGCGGCGGCGTTCGAGGGCCGTGACGTCCACTTCATGGCCAACGACTACACCGTCAAGCGGGGCTCGATGGCCGCCAAGGGCGTCGAGAAGTTCCTCCGGATGCAAGAACGCGCCCTCAAAACAGGCAAGCCGGTGATCTACCTGATGGATTCCTCCGGCGGGCGGATCGACCAGCAGACGGGGTTTTTCGCCAACCGCGAGGGGATCGGGAAGTACTACTACAACCACTCTCGCCTGTCGGGGCGCGTACCCCAGATCTGCGTGCTCTACGGCCCGTGCATCGCCGGGGCGGCCTACACGCCAGTGTTCGCGGACTTCACGATCATGGTGCGGGACATGTCGGCGATGGCGATCGCCAGCCCTCGGATGGTCGAGATGGTCACGGGCGAGGAAATCTCGCTGGAAGACCTGGGCGGCCCGGACGTCCACGCCAAGCACTCCGGGAGCGCAGACCTCGTCGCCGACGACGAGGAACACGCCCGGGAACTGGTCGCACAGCTCATCTCTTACCTCCCGGAGAACAGCGACGAGGACCCACCGAAAACGGCTGGGACGGCTCCCTCGCTCTCGCCGGACGGCATCGACGCGGTCATCCCGGAAGAACCGAACCGGGGCTACGACATGGAGAACGTCGTCCGGCGGGTCACCGACGCCGGGTCGTGGTTCGAACTCCAGCCGGACTACGGCAAGGAGATCCTGACCGGCTTCGGCCGCATCGACGGCCGGCCGGTCGGCGTCGTCGCCAATCAGCCCGCCCACCGTGCGGGCGCCATCTTCCCGGACGCCGCCGAGAAGGCGGCGCAGTTCATCTGGAAGTGCGACGCCTACAACGTGCCGCTGCTGTACCTCGCGGACACGCCGGGGTTCATGGCCGGCTCCGGCGTCGAGAAGGACGCCATCCTGGAACGCGGACGGGACATGATCTACGCCACCTCCGCTGCGACCGTGCCCAAACAGTGCGTGGTCGTCCGGAAGGCCTACGGTGCGGGCATCTATGCCATGTCGGGGCCGGCCTACGACCCCGAATCGACGCTGGGCCTGCCGTCGGGCGAGATCGCGATCATGGGGCCCGAGGCGGCCATCAACGCCGTCTACGCCAACAAGCTGGCCGCCATCGACGACCCCGAGGAACGGGCCGAGCGCGAGCAGGAACTCCGCGAGGAGTACCGCGAGGACATCGACGTCCACCGGATGGCAAGCGAGGTCGTCATCGACGAGATCGTCCCGCCGAGCGACCTCAGGGACGAACTCGAGGCCCGGTTTGCCTTCTACGAGGACGTCGAGAAGGACGTCCCCGACAAGAAGCACGGTACCGTCATCTGAGGGTAGACTTAACAGGCCCGGCCGACGACAGGGCCGGTATGCCACAATTCGACAGTATCGCGGTGGACGTAGACGACGGCGTCGCGACGGTGACGCTGGACGACCCGGACGCGCGGAACGCACTCGACCTCTCGACGGCGGACGAACTGGTGTCGGCGGCGACGACGCTCGGCGAGGACCCCGACGTGCGCTGTCTCGTCCTGACGCACACGGGTCAGTTCTTCTGCACCGGCGCGGACCTCGGCACGCTCGAGGGCGACGGGTCCGACGCGCCGCGCATCCGCGAACTCGCCGGCCGGCTACACGAGGCCATCGTCCAGTTCCACCAGTGTGAGACGCCGGTCGTCGGCGCGATCGACGGTATCGCCGCCGGCGCGGGCTTCAGCCTCGCACTCCTGCCGGACCTTCTGGTGCTCAGCGACGAGTCGCGCCTGGAATTCGCCTACCCGCGCATCGGGCTGACGGCCGACGGCGGGTCGACGTTCTTCCTCCCGCGCCTGGTCGGACTGCGAGCCGCGAAGGAACTCGTATTGCTCGACGAACCGGTCACGCCCGACCGAGCGCTCGAACTCGGCCTGGCGACGGAGGTCGTCCCCGCAGCGGAGATCGACGACCGCGTGTCAGAACTCGCCGGCGACCTCGCCGAGGGGCCGACGGCAGCGCTCGGGAATACGATGCGATTGCTGACGGCGAGTTACGACCGGAGCCTGGAAGCGCAACTCGCCGCGGAGACGGACACCATCGCCAGCGCGACGCGGACCACCGATTACGAGCGCGGCTTCGCGGCCTTCTTCGGCGACGAGGACCCGGCCTTCACCGGGCAGTAGCTCCGGTCGGCTCCGTTCGGAGTTAGCGGCCGGTGGCGGAGACTGCCCGTACCGACGACGCCGGGGAGGGGAAACTCAGCGACTGAGTTCGTACCCGCTCTCGCGGTCCCAGACGTCCTGGGAGCGGGTGCTCCGGAGTTCGTCTTTCCGGATCTTGCCCGACGGGTTCCGTGGCAGTTCCGAGCGGACGTCGATGTAGCGCGGCACTTTCAGGTAGGGCAACTGCTGTTCGCAGTGCCGGCAGACGTCGACCGGATTGAGATCGACGCCGTCCCGCGGGACGACGACCGCCTTGATGGCCTCGCTGCCCCCCTCGCTCTCGATGCCGACGACCGCGGATTCCCGGACGGCCGGCTGCGAGTCGATGACACTCTCGATCTCCAGCGAGGAGATGCGCCCGGCGATACGCCCGCGATAGATGGAGTTGTCGCGGTTGGCGACGAAGTGGACGTACCCGTCCTCGTCCTTGTAGCCGATGTCGCCGCTGTGAATCCACTGGTTCCGGCAGAGTTCGACCGTCTCCGCCGGGTCGTCGTGGTACCCCTCCAGCATGGTGTTCGGGCGCGTCGGCCGGACGACGATCTCGCCGGACTCTCCCGTGGGCACCGGCCAGTCGTTGTGGTCGACGATCTTCACGTCCGCGAACGAGACCGGTCGTCCGGAACTCCCGATGCGACGGTCGTCGGGCGTGTTGTACGTGGCGATGGTGGCCGTCTGCGTGACGCCGTACCCCTCCAGGACCGTGATGTCGAACCGGTCCTCGAAGTCCTCGATGAAGGTCTCGCCGGTGCCGAAGCCGAAGCCGTGGCCGATCGCGAGGTCGACCGGGTTGTCCTCGTGTTCGCGCTCGCTGTTCTGGTTGTACAGGACCGAGAGCAACCGCCCGAGGTAGAGGATGATGCTCGCGTCGTAGCGCTCGACCTGGTCCCAGAACGTGTCTGGGTCGAACGGCCCAGCGAGTCGGATGCGCGCAGACCCGAGCAACGCCCCCATCACGCCGAGCTGGAACGTGAAGATGCTGTACAGCGGTAGCGTGGTGAACAGGCGGTCGCTCGCGTCGAAACCGAAGAGGTTCTCACAGACCTCCCAGCCCGTGTTTGCGTAGGAGTACTGCGGGAGCAACACGCCCTTCGGCCGCTCGGTGGCGTACCGCTGGACGAACGTCACCGAGAGGGTGTCCGTCTCCGAGACCGTCACGTCCGGCGGAGAAGCGTCGCTCTCGAGCAGCGTCTCGAAGCGCCGGTAGGGACGATCATTCGGTTGTTCGCCGACGAAATACTCGGTCGTAAGCGTCGAAACGTCCTCCCGGACGGACTCGTACTCCTCGCACGTCTCTGCGTCTACGAAAATCGTCGACGCGTCGCTCTTCTCCAGGACCAGCGAGAGCGTCTCGCCGGTAAAGCGCGTGTCGATGGGGGCGACGACGGCACCGAGCTTGGCGAGCGCGAAGTACGTGGTGACGTACTCCATCGAGTTGTAGAGGAACAGACAGACGGTCTCTCCGGGTTCGACGCCGCGGGAGTGGAGGGCGTTGGCTATCGTGTTGGCCCGCCGGTCCAGTTCGGCGAAGGTGAGGCTACGGTCGCCGTACTCGATGTACGTACGGTCGCCGTGTTCGCGGGCCTGTCGCTCCAGCGCGTCCCTGACAGTGCGAATCGAGTCGGGGAGCGGCCTGTCGGCCATCGTCAGGCCGCCCCCTCCACGGCCTGCTGTACGTCGTCGACGGCGGACTGCAGGACGCTGGAAATGTCCTCGTCGGAACTGGCGCTGAAGTCGTGGGAGTACCCGAAGATACCGAACCCGTGCGTGTAGCCGTACGGCCCCTCGAAGGCGACGCCGACCGAGCGGATTCCCAGCGCCGCCTCTCCGTCGCTGACCGCGTAGCCCCGGCGCCGAATCTCGTCGAGTTCGTCGTAGAGCGTTTCCGGGTCTGTGACGGTTTCCTTGGTGTAGACCGGGAGCCCGTGGTAGTCGACGAGCTGCTCCACGTACTCGGGCGAGAGGGAGGCCAGGATCGCCTTGCCGGGTGCGTGCGTGTGGAGGTAGGACCGCTTCCCGACTCTACCGTATCTCGGTTGTGCGCTCTCCGGCGTCGCCTTGTCCACGAAGATACCCCGGCCCAGTTCCTCAACGATCCACCACGTGGACTGCGACAGGTCCTGTGAAACGCGTGGCAGCACGTGCGTCACGGCGTCCCGGAGTCCGAGTCCGTTCCTGGCCGCCATCCCGTGGGTCAGAAACCGGAGTCCCAGTCGGTACGTGCCGTCGCGCTCCATGGCGTAGCCGAGCGACTGGAGGGTCCCGAGGTAGTTGTGGACGGTGCTCTTTGCCAGGTCGAGTTCCGTCGCCAGTTCGTTCATCGTCACGCCGTCCCTGTCCTGCAAGGTGCCGATGATGCGGAAAGCCGTCCTGACCGACTGGACCTGCCGGGTGGACGAGTTCGGTATCATGGCACCCGATTTGAAAACTACACGCTTATATCTATCGCCAATCGTGAACTGTGCCACCGGAACAGAACTGCGATCGGGAATTTCATTCACTATGTGTGAACTACGTGGCCCGGATCGCTCCCTCCTTCCGTCCGCGACTCGTGATAATATTAGGAAAACGAAGGGTTTTCGACGGCCATCGGTTCTCGATGTGTGCGGAGAGATGCGCGCAGAAGTGTCGTAGCGGCCCTCTCGTGGGGAGTATCGATCCACGAACTCCGGGACACTGTCACGGTGGAGCCAGACCCGCTGTATTCACGATGTGTCTAACTCGGCTGGTATCTTCAATTATTACCGTTCCCATTTCGCTAACGATGGAAGTGCCAGACGGCGTCGAGCGACGGACCGCACCTCGTCCGTTACATCCGTATGCGTGTAATCCACCCGATACCCTGGGCTCCGACGACCGAAGGCTCGGCAGGAGCCACCACGATCGTTGCGTGGGAAGGGAATGAAAGACAGAAATTCGATTTGAAGGGAGTTATATAATATACACAGAATAGCTATCTATTATATGATTTCGATATTTCACGTCGATCCCCGACGCTCCGCGACTACGCGGAATTCCCGACGAGATCTGACCGAACCGGCATCGTTCACACTGTATCCGTCGAAATTTCGGAAACGGGACTGTGGCGGCAGGTTCGAAGAGCAACGCGAGCTAGGCGTCTCCGGAGCGAGCGTCACTCGCCGTTCGAATACCTGGAGACTGCTTCAGGTCGAGCCACAGCGTACCGTGATTGGTGTCGAAATCCGCCGCACAGGCCGTATCGTGGCTTTGTGGGGAATCGAGTACCCCGGGCCCGGACTCTGTGTCCCGGGAGAGTGAGGGAACCCGACTCGATGCGCACCGGCGTTTTCGATCCACCACCCGAAATACAGAGTTTCGATAGTACACCAAATATATAATATTCCAAACTATATTTGTATATTGTTATATATGGTGGTACGTGTGGCCTATCTGGAACTTTCGGTGGGGCCGGCCCGTGTCCGAGAGCGAGAGTGGTGTACGGGTACAACGCCGATCATCCGTGCGTGCTTCACGGGGACGAATGCGGAGCGGTCCGGTAGACCATTTCAGCTGACCACGTACGGGGGATTCCCACGGGAAGCGATGGGCCAGGCGTCTCCGGGAAGTCCCGGCGCGGTACGTCAGTGACTGCCGGGCACTCGGGGACGAGCGGGTAACGGGCTAGTGGAAAGGAAGAGCTGCATCCGGGGTAGTTCGACCATTGGCGGACGTGTTCCCGACCGGTAGCGCAACGACGTCCCGGATCTTCTACCGATGACTGCCATCGACTCGTCCAGTTCTGGCTCGGACCTCGACCCGGTCCTCGTACAACGTCGGGCGGTTCCACGCGGCCGAGATCAGTCGCCGACGTAGACGACTCTGACTTCCACGCCGGGCGTCCCGCGATTCGAGAGTTTGCCGTAGGGCGGGTCGACCTGGTCGCCTCCCGGGACGTAGGGGCCCTGGAAGTCGAAGACCTCGTTCCCGTTCGTGTCCCGATGGGTCACGATAGTGACGGTCTGGTTCTCGCGTATCTCCCTGTCCAGGGGTATCACGACGCCGTCGTGGCTGCCGGGTTCGATGTAGCCGGTGGCACCCAGCCGCGTCCCGTTGACGGTGTCGTCGTACACCGCGACGAAGCCGCCGGCCGACATCGACACCGACCCGACGTGGATCTCGTCGCCCGTGGAGACGGCTTCGCTCGCTGCGATCGACGAGACTGGCGACGAGATGAGGACGAACACCACGTAGGCGATGGCCAGGAGCGCGGCGGCGTGTTTCGCACCGTCTTTCAGCGTTCCCTCGCCGAGCTGGCCGCCGATGAAGCCCGAGCAGACGGCCTGGACCAGCGCCGTGTGGAAGAACACCAGCGTGTAGGCAGCCTTGTCGACCTGGCCGAGGCGGGCGAACTGGTCTGCGTTGACGCCGAGGCGGTTGACCTCGCCCTCGGTAGGCGTCGGGACCGACTCGGGCAGACTCGGGACGAGCACCTCCTGGACGGCGATGATGATCACCAGAAAGACGAAGAAGGCCACGTAGATGACGACGAGGTACGTCAGCATCTGCCGGCGGCGCTGGCGACGCATACGGAGGTCGGCCCGGGCCTGAGTCGCCGCGATCCGAAGGACCGACCCGAGATTGCCACTGGCACGAAGCGCGTTGGTCAGCAGCGTGACGACGCGGGTCACGGCCGTCGTGCGGACCCGCCGGCCGAAGCGGACGAGCGAATCGTCCACGTTCGCGCCGTA
>CAZGAX010000172.1:0-6784 GCA_964523745.1 uncultured Halobacteriales archaeon
CGTCTTCCAGGTCGTCGATCCCGTCACGGACTGCCGCGGCTTCCTCCGGGAACAGCGCGACTTCTACCTCGTTGCCGTCCTCGTCGGTAAAGGCCAGTTTCACCCGCTTGTCCCCGAAGGCCCGCACCTCGGCCTCCTCGACGTCGTACAGCTTCGCCGTCGCCGTCTTGTTAGACGGGCCGACGTGTTTGATGGCACCCTCCTTGATCTCGAACATGAACTGCTCCAGGTCGAGGCTAAGCATGGTCGGTCCGTCGCCGGCCGGTCGCTTAAGGCCCGTGGTCAGGCCATCGACGATTCGACCACCTGGCCGACGACGTCGGCCACCTCGACGAGTGCCGGGACGCCGCCGAACCCGTATCCGAAGACGGCCACGGCCGGGACGAAGCCGACGACCAGTGCGACGTGGAGCCGTACCTCGTGGACCGTGGCCAGCCCCAGGACGTAGAGCCCGCCCCCGTAGAGCGCACAGACGCTCCGGAGCCAGGGGTCGGGTACCCCGGCGAGGATACACGGCGCCGTCGCGTAGCAGATCACCTGGACCGTCTCGCTGATCCCCGCCCGGTCGGGCACAACGGCGATGAGCAACACCGTCTGGACGGCCGCAGTCAGGTGGATGGCGGCCGGCGCGACGAGCACCACAGCGGCCAGGACCCAAAGGATGGCCGACACGACGGGCCGCTCCGCGAGGACGGGATAACCGTCGGGCCGGACGAGGAGGTTGGTGCCGACGGCGACGAGAACGACCACGGCGGCGAAGACGAGGCCCGGCGCCTGGTCACCAGGCGCCACGCCGTTCCGGAAGAACCGGCGCGGTCGAACGAGGACCTCTGCCCAGGCCCGCACGATGGCGGCGGGACCCCTGTCTCGACCGGCTGTCGGTTCGTCGACCCACTGCGTCACTGGCCTCGGGTAGCACAGACCGGGCAATCAGGATTGTGGATCGCCGGTCAAACCGTCTCGAGTAGTAACGACACGCGTTACGCTGTCGCTCTCCGACCGCATTCCCTTCCCCCGCTCCAGCTACCGCCGCCCTCACGTCACGAGGTCCAGGGATACGTTTCGGTCACGTACCGATTCTTTGCGCACGTCCACCACTAAACCGTACATAGTCTCGGGTTTTATCTATCACCTGCCTGCCAGCCTCCTCATGGGAACGTCAGACTCGACCGGACTGCCGGAACGCATCGTCCCGGACGCCATCAGAAAACGGTTCGTCGCGAAGTTCCTCCTCTCGTTCGTCGCCGTCCTCTTGCTCACGGCGACGCTCGGAACGTTCTTCTACGGCGACGCGATGGCAACCCTGGACTCGCAGGTCGACCGCCAGATAGAGACGACCGCCCACCTGCAGTCGGAGGAACTGTCGAACTGGATCGACGGCTTCCGTCGGGAGACGAGGATGCGGGCCCGCGCCGAGGTCTACCAGTCCGGCTCACCGTCGGACATCGGTCTTCACCTCAGCCAGGAGGCCAAGAACCTCAGGTCTGACGTCGTCGCTGTCCACTACGTCGACGCGAGCAACGGGACGATCATGGAGAGTACGAACCCCTCGACCGTCGGAACGAACCTCGGCGACGAGGGTGCCAGGTGGGTGACCGACAACCTCGAGACGGTCGACACGAGGACGGACGCCCACAACTTCGTCTACGTCGCCAAACACCCCTACGAGTCGCCCGTCGACGGCGAGACGGTACTGTCGTTCGTGACGGCGCCACAGAAGAACACGGCACACCTGGTCGTCGTCGAAGCCAACCTGACGGCGGAGACGAACGGCTTCTCCCAGACGTTCTCCGACAGTCACACCACTATCCGGGGTCCCGACGGCCAGCCCCTCGGCGTCGATGGTAGCGGCGGCGAGGGCGGTGCATCCGGGAGCGACGACTACCTCAGCGGGACCGCCTCAGTGCCTGCCACCGGCTGGACGCTACAGACCAACGTCCCCCGGAACGTCGCGATGCAGGTCAGTTCGGACGTCGGGAAGAGCTTCCTCCTCTACGCCGGCGTGAGCCTACTGGCCGTCGGCCTCGTCGCCGCGGTCGTCGGCTACAGGACCCGGCGGACGCTCGCTGACCTCACCGACAAGGCCGAACGTGTCGAGGCGGGCGAACTCGACGACGAGATACGGAGTTCCCGCATCGACGAGTTCGGCCGCCTCTACGACGCCTTCGACTCGGCTCGCGTCGCGATCCGGGACCGGATCCGCGAAGCGAACTCTGCCAGCAAAGAGGCCAGAGTCGCCCGGTCCGAGGCCGAAGAGATGGCCCGGTACCTCGAACAGCGGGCCGGGGCCTACTCCGAGGTGATGGAGGAGTGCGCCCAGGGCGACCTGACGCTCAGGCTCGAACGAGAAGGCCAGAACGAGGCCATCGACCGGATCGCAGCCGCGTACAACGACATGGTGGCGGAACTCGAGAAGACAGTCGGGCAACTCCAGACCTTCTCCGGCGACGTCGCCGAGGCCGGCGAGGAAGTCGAGGAGAGCGCCGGGGCCGTCCGGCAGGCCGCCGAAGGCATCGCCGAGTCGGTCCAGCAGATTTCGGTCGACGCCTACGACCGCCGCGACACCCTCGAGGACGTCTCACAGCGCATCGACCGGCTTTCCGAGACGCTGAATAGCGTCGCCACCGACGTCGACCACCCCGAACTCGACGAGGCCAGGGCGCAACTCGCCTCGGCTGCCACCGACCTCGAGGAGGCAGCCGCCGCGACCGAAGACACCCTCGAAGAAACCGAGAACGTCGCCGGCGCCGCCCAGGAACAGGCCGCCGAACTGACCCAGGTCTCCGACCGTGCCAACTCACTCCGCCGCTACGCTCGACCGCTCGGAGACGTCCTCGACCGGTTCGAAACGGAGAACGAACACGAATTCGTCTTCGCCGTCGGCCCGAGGGGAGACCCCGGCAACGGTGACGGCACCGGCCCGAGTTCACCACCCGAACACCGCGAGAACTGACCGCCGATCGGCCTGAGTCCGCTAGTCGTCGGCCCCGACGTTCTCGGTGCTCTCGAGACACGGCGGGTCCGGCTCGATGGAGGCGTACTCGACGACTCTCGTCCCCAGGAGCGCTACCCGGTCGGCCAGGTCTTCGTCCGTGAATTCCCCGTCTTCGAAGCGGGAACTGGCGTTGGGGACCGCCGCCTGGTAGGGCAGGACCCAGGCGTCCAGCGCCCGGCAGACGCTCCGGAGGTGGTCGAGGGCGGTGATGGGAAAGCTCCCACCCGCGATAGCCAGCAGGCCGACAGTTTCGTGCTCGAACTCGTCGAAGCCACAGTAGTCGAGCGCCGTCTTCAGGGGCGACGAGTAGGAGCCGTGGTACATTGGGGTTCCGAGGATGATGGCGTCGGCCTCGCGAATCCGTCGCCGAAGTTCGGGGGCGTCGCCGGCGTCCCTGTCGTCGGCGTCGAAGGTGGGAAGGTCCAGGTGCCGGAGGTCGACCAGGTCCGTCCCGGCCCCGGCCGAATCTGCTGCGTCCAGGGCGTGTTCGAGGGCAGTTCTCGTGTAGCTCGCATCTCTGAGGCTTCCACAAATTGCGGCAACGTGCGGTCTGCTCGTCATGACTGCTGGAACGGCGGTCGCGCAAAAATATGTGCTGTTCGAGGAGGTGAAGTAGGGGATTCGCTAGTCCAGCCACTGGACGAGCTTCTGCTTGCTCGTCGAGCTCGTCCGGGCGTTGTCGTGACCGCCGCTGACCACGATGTTCTCGTTCGCCCCTTCCAGGCGCGGACTGTCTCCGTCGCAGCTGTAGAACGAGTCCGACGAGGCCCGGATCGTGTAGTAGTCCACGTCACCGGGCGTCTCGTCCGGGTTGTTCAGGTCGTACAGCGGTTGGCCGGGGCTCGTACAGCCCTGCGCGATGAACTGGCAGACCTCGTTGACGCCGAAGCCGGCCGAACACCCGCTACAGGTACAGACGCCGTGGTTCGCGCCGGCCATTCCGACGAACGTGTTCACGGTATCGTAGCGGTCGTTCTGGTCCATCCAGTACCGCGCACCGGTCACACCGAGGCTGTGTGCTGCGACGTCGACCTGGCTCGCACCGGTGTAGTCGAGGATGTTCGCCACGAAGTCCTCGAACTGGTTCTGCATCTCGGCGTGACTCGTCGTCGATTCACCGAAGGTGATCGACCAGAGGTCGTCGCCGAGATAGTCGTCGTTCGCCTGCAGATACCCGGCGACGCCGTTCCAGTCGCAGGCGTCCCGGGTGTTGCCGTGGGCGAACACGACCGGCGTGTGGTTGTTGCCGGCATCCGTCTTCCAGGCTTCGTGGCCACCCCAGCCGCCGTAGTTGCTGGTCGAGAAGGGGAGGTTGCTGTCGTCGGTTCGGTTCCCCACGAGGGGACAGTCCGGGCCGGAACCGCCGCCCGGGAGCCCATCTCCGTTACAGACGGGCAGACTCGGGAACTCCTCGCACATGTCGAACGCCGCTGCGCTGCCACTGCCCAGCGTCAGTGCGCCGAGGGCGGCACTGCTCTTCAGTATCGCACGGCGGGAGATCCGTGCGTCGGATCCAACCGCTTGCTCGAGCTCCAATTCGTCCATCGTCTCGGTCGGAAGCGGACTGTCGGATCCACCCCGTCCTTGCTTGCCATTATCTGACATGGCACTATACTGTTCGAATGTTATAACTGTAAAATATAGCGTTAATATATTTACCTTAGGATACGCAAAATAAACTTGCCTCGATGGAGCCCGAACCGCTACGTGTAGAGATTCTGGCTCATCAGTGTATCGATGGAGGTCACGAACGTCTCCCGTCGGTTCGAATTCACGGATGAACACTGCCGATTCGCCGCGTCTGACCGACAGCGACCGCAAAAATGAGCGCTTCGACGCGTCGGTGGAGCCGTCATCGACGTCCGTCTGTGCTGGTCTCGTCCGTGTCGTCGAATGGATGCACGTCCCACACCCCGCTACGTAGTGTTCGTCGTCGTCCGGAGTGAAAAATGGTTCCGCGTTCGGTCAGGTCTGCAGGTCGGCGACCGCGTCGTCTTCTCCGGCGTCGTCCTTTCCGCCGTTCTCTACTTTGTCGTCGAACTCGACGAGTCCGTCGTCGGCGAGGTCGCCGAGCAGGTCCCGCAGCCACTCTCGACCGTGTTTGCCGCCTGGAGCGTAGTCGACGCGTACCCGTGGCCCCAGTTCGTCGAGCGAGAGTGGACCGTGCTCGCGGAGCGTCCTCACGACCCGTCCCCGGAACTGGCGCCGACTGCCCTCGAAGGCAGGCTGTGTCGGCACGTCCGGCGCGGTGAAGTCGCCGCTGGCGTAGGCCTCGCAGTGACCCCGCCAGGGACAGTCGGCTTCGTCACAACTGGGCGATTTCTCGCAGGCCAGGCCGCCGAGTTCCATGACGGCGTTGTTCCAGATTCGCGACTCGCCGTCGGGCATCAGTTCGGCTGCGGCGGTTTCGAACGCCGCGTCGTCGTCCGGCACGCCGAACGCCCGATAGAGGACTCGCTTGACGTTGGTGTCGACGACGGCGTCGCCGTTGTTGAACGCGAAGCTCGCCACGGCGTTGGCGGTGTAGGGGCCGACGCCCATCAGCTCCGAGAGTTCGTCGGGGTCCTCTGGAAACTCGCCGTCGTACGCTTCCTCGATCTGGCTGGCGGCCTCGTGGAGGTACTTCGCCCGGTTGTTGTAGCCCAGGCTCCAGTCGGTCCAGAAGCCCACGACGTCGGCGCGGTCGGCGTCAGCGAGGTCTACCACCGTCGGCCATCGGTCGAGAAAGGCGTCCCAGGCCTCCTCGACGCGGCCGAGCTGGGTCTGCTGGCTCATCACCTCGCAGACGAGGATGGCGTAGGGGTCGGTAGTCTCCCGCCAGGGAAACTCCCGGTGGACGTCCGCGTACCAGTCGACGAGGCCCTCGCGAACTGCCTCCAGGTCGACGTCGGCCAGCGGCTCGGCTGCCTCGCTCATTCGCCTTCGGCTTGGCGTCGGTCCCGCTTGGGTGTGGCGGTTCGAGGGCGGGTGGTGGACGACGTCGCTCAGAGTAGCGTGAGAAGGGCGTCCGAGAGCGCGCCGACGACTGTCTCCCACACCGAAAAGCCCGTGACCCTCGCCAGGACCGTGTCGAGCCCGAAGAAGGTGAACACTGCGGCGCCGAAGAAGTGGGCTTTCCGGGCGTCGAAGCGGTGGGAGAAGTGGTGGAAGAACATCGCGTTGGCGATGCTGACCGGGATGATCGCGAGCATCTCGCCCAGCCAGATGCCGGCGTGGGCGCCGTACTGGGCGGCCAGGCCGAACGTCACCAGCTGGGTCTTGTCGCCGAACTCGCCGGCGGCCATCATGACGAAGATGGGGACGAAGCCGTCGAACGGCTGGGGGATCTGGTACCCGAAGAGGTCGACGTCAATCGACTCGCTCTCGGTGACCGCCCCCGCTCCGTCCGTGGCTGGCTGCCGCCGCTCGGCTCCCGCCGCGGGCGCCGAGCGCAGCAGGAGGGCGGCGAACAGGAGAAAGAGGCCGGCCGTAATCCCGTCCAGCAGAATCCCCGGGAGTACCCGTTGCAGCGCCTCGCCGACGAGAATCTCGATCGCTGTCCAGCCGGCGAACGCCGACCCGGCTGCCGCGACTACCGTCCAGGGGTCGTACTCCGTCGACAGACCGGCGATGATGAACTGCACCTTCTCGCCCGGCAGGACGAGCAACTGGGCGACGAAAGCCACCGCTACGACCTCGAAGAAGCCGACCATCTCGCAGGGGATTCGACCCGTCTAAAACTTAAATCTGTTCTATCTAAGAGGCGGGCGTCGGTTCCCCACGGCAGGTAGTTGCAGCGAGAACGTACCG
>CAZGAX010000173.1:0-6768 GCA_964523745.1 uncultured Halobacteriales archaeon
GCGTCCGGGCTCCCCGTCTGCGAGCTTCCCGGAGTGCCGAGAGCGTGTCGGCAGTCTCGCCGCTCTGAGTGACGCCGACCACGAGCGCGTCACCAATGGGCGGCGGCGAGGTGGCGTACTCGCTGGCCAAAAAGGACTGGGCGGGGATGCCCGCCGATTGGAACAGTCGCTCGCCGTACATCGCGGCGTGATACGAGGTGCCGGCGGCGACGAACTGGACGCCCGTCGGAGCGAGGCTCCCCAGGTCGCCGATGTCGACGGTCCCCCGGAACTCGTCGACTCGGCCCCGGAGGCACTGTCGGAGGGCCCGGGGCTGCTCGTGGATTTCCTTGAGCATGAAGTGCTCGTACCCGCTCTTGCCCGTCTCCTCGGCGTCCCAGTCGACCGTGTCGATGTCCTTGTCGACTTCCTCGCCGTCGAGGTCCGTGACGGCCCAGCCATCCTCCTCGAGACGGGCGACTTCGCCGTCTGCGAGGTAGACCACCCGGTCGGTGAAGTCACGGAAGGCAGGAACGTCGCTGGCGAGGAAGGTAGCGTCGTCTGCGATGCCGAGGACGAGCGGCGAGTCGTTGCGGGCCGCGAGGACGGCGTCGAAGCCGTCGAAGACGGCGGCGATGGCGTAGCTCCCCTCGATCCGGTCGATGGCCGTTCGGAACGCCGCCTCCGGGTCAGCCCCCGCTTCGAGTTCGTCCTCGATCAGGTGCGGGACGACCTCGGTGTCGGTGTCGCTCCGGAAGGTGTGACCGGCGGCGACGAGTTCGTCCCGCAGGGGCTGGTAGTTCTCGATGATGCCGTTGTGGACGAGCGCGACGTCGGCCCCGCAGTCGAGGTGCGGGTGGGCGTTCTCGTCGGTCGGCGGGCCGTGGGTACTCCAGCGGGTGTGGCCCACGCCGAGGGTCCCCGAGAGGTCGCGGTCCTCGAGGGCAGCCTCGAGGTCTTCGATCTCGCCGGACCGCTTGCAGACCGCCAGCGACTCGCCACAGAGGGCGACGCCCGCCGAGTCGTAGCCCCGGTACTCCAGCTTGTTGAGGCCGTGGACGAGCGTCTCGAGGGTGTCCTCGCCGCGTCCGACGCAGCCGATGATGCCACACATCAGCGCACCACCTCCGCGTCCTCGGCGACTCGCCCGGAGACGTGGGCACCGGTCTCGACGGAGACGCCCGGGCCGACCAGCGTCCCCGGGGCGAAGCCGACGTCGCCGCCCACTCTGGCCCGGTCGCCGATGACGGCGCCCAGGCGCTGGTCTTCGAAGACCCGCTGGCCGACGCGGACGTCGGCCGGGCCGCCCGGAATCGTGGTCGCCGCGCCGAGGTGGACGTCCTGGCCGAGTACGGCGTCCCGGAGGACAGAGCCCGCTCCGACCCGGGCGTCGGAATCGAGCACGGCGCGCTGGACCGTGGCGTTCGCGCCGACGGTCCCGTTCGGGCCGACGGCGACCGTTGGCCCCACCACGGCGCCCGGTCCGATCTCGGAATCGGGGCCGACGACGACGGGGCCCTGGAGCGTCGCGTCGTGGTGGACGGTGGCCGCGTCGTCGACCCAGACGTTGGCGCCGGCCCGGGCGGCGTCGACGCTGGTCTGCGGTTCGTCGACCCGGCCCCGCGCCAGGACCTCGTTGGCGACCTCGAGCAGGTCCCAGGGATAGGTGGCGTCGACCCAGAGACCTTCGGTTCGTACTCCACGAACGCGCCGGTCGTCGACCAGGTCGGCGATGGTGTCCGGCAGCGCGAGTTCGCCGTCCGTCCGGTCGGTCGCCTCGATGGCCTCGAAGATCGTCTCCTCGAAGGCGTAGATGCCGGCGTTGATCAGGCGGTACTCGTCGGAGTCGGGCTTCTCGACGATCTCGGCGATGTCGTGGCCGCGGAGGACGACCGCGCCGTACTGCTGGGTGTGCTGGCGTTCCAGCACGGCCAGGGCGGCGGGAGCGTCGTCGCTCTCGAAGGCCTCGACGACGTCCCGGACGGGGCCGGCCTCGATGACCCGGTCGCCGTTGACGACGACGTGGGGGCCGTCGACGGCGTCGCGGGCCTGGAGCAGCGCGTGGCCGCTGCCGAGCTGTTTCGTCTGGCGGACGTACGTGACGGGGACGTTCCGGTAGTAGGGACCGAAGTACTCCTGGACGCGGTCGCGGCGGTAGCCGACGACGAGGACGAGTTCCTCCATGCCGGCCTCGACGAGGGCGTCGAGGACGTGTTCGAGGATGGGGCGGTTGGCTGCCGGCAACATCGGCTTCGGGCGGTGGCGAGTCAGCGGGCGGAGTCGGGTGCCCTCGCCGGCCGCCAGCACGACCGCGGTCCGAACGCTCATAGGCTAGCGTCGTGGTCGGCGACTTTCAACTTTTGCCTGCGTAGCGAGAACAGGATAGAATCTCTTCACCCACCATCTTTCACGACAAGTCAGTGTGAAACGTCCCGTGGAGAGCGTGCGTATCCGCTGCCTGGGATGGACCATCTGAACGTTCACCGTCCGTGGCGACACCGTCGAGTCCCTGCCGTGGTGCCGTGGTGTACTCCTTACCTGAATTGGGATGTCCGGACACGCTATCGAGTCCCGCTACCGCTTCGCCCGAGACGACTTCGGATTTTTTACTGCGAAATACGTGACGGATTACTTAGTATACCTTCGCCCACCGGAGCGATATGCCTGACGAGAAGGCGTCCGACGGGAGCAGGATCAGCCGACGAGCCTACCTCAGCACGGCGTCGCTGTTCGCGCTCGGGACGGCTGCGGCGAGCGCCTCCGATGGCGACGGAGAGACGGACACCTCAGTGCCCGACGATGCGACCGAGATCACGGGCGAGGAGACGATCACCGAACCGGGCACGTACCTCCTGACGGACGACATCGAAGTGGAACTGCCCGATATTACGCCCGAAGAGGTTAACGAACAACCCATCGAGGATCTGATCCCCGAGGAGATGGGCCTCACGATCGCAGCCGACGACGTCACCATCGATGGCCAGGGGGCCACCCTGACGGGGCCGTTTGGCCAGCAACTCGACGACACCGGTCAACTGGCCGCCCTGCAGGAGGCGGCCGCCGAGGAACCGGAAGGGACGACAGACAGTTCTGTCTTCGGAGAAGTGGGTGGCCCCGCTTTTCAACCGGCCGTCGAACAGCCGGTGTCCCCTCTGGACCAGCCGCCGTTGTTCACCGGCCTAACGTTCGTTGGCACGCCGGCTGACGTGGTGCAAGACGTCACCGTCCAGGATCTCGACGTGCAAGGCTTCACTGACGGACTGCTGCTCTCGAATTTGAACGGGGCGACGATCAGTAACGTCACGGTTAGTGGAAACACCAACGGCATTCGGCTGCTGGACTCGACCAACGTGGAAATCACGGCGTGTACCGCGACGGGAAACGTCGATGGAATCGTGCTACGAGGATCTGTAGAGAACGTGCTCTCTGCGAACACGACAACCAACAACGCCGATTATGGGATAGAGATTTGGGAAAGTTCAGTGAACAATCAGGTAACTGAAAACGAGATATCGTCGAACGAATTCGGCGTCCTTGTCCAGGGAGGGAACGTTGTCGAGAATAATACCGTTACTGACCAGTTATCGAGAGGAATACAAGTGTTCCCCAGCAGTCCCACCGAAACGTTTACGAAGGTAGTTACTGGGAATACTGTCACCGGAACTAGTGGGATCGGGATACAGGTGGTAACTGGAGAACGGTACACTATTAGTGATAACGAGGTGACTAATACCCAGGGTATTGGCGTTGCAATGTCACAAACCGAGTCGATCTCGGTTACCGGAAATGAGGTTAGTGACACCCAGGGCCGGGGAATAACCGTTTTCCAATCGGAGGAGTGTGCGATCGATAGCAACCAGATCACCGGGGGTTCTCAGTCCGGGGTGAGTTGTGCTGAGTCGGAAAACGTCGAAATTCTAACCAACCAGGTCTCTGAACACGGCGTACACGGAATAGACATTTTGGAATCGGAGGATATGACGGTTACTGGAAACGAAACCAGTGGTAACGGTCTCGATGGTATGACTCTGACTGAAGTGGACGACAGTACGATCGATAGCAATCAGGTTACCGGGAACGCTAGACACGGGATCGGCGCTAACGGGGTGGACAACGTCGATATTCTCGAGAACGAAATTGCTGCAAACGGTCAAGACGGAACGTTGATCTTCAACTCGAACGATTCCACTATCTCCTCCAATCAGGCTGTTGAGAACGGTAATTCCGGGATGAGAATCGAGCAGTCACAGAACTCCTTCATCACTGTTGGTCCAGGTAACGAAGTCAACGCAAACACGCTGGCGGGAATACTACTCAGTGGCTCCAGTGGGGTCACAGTCACCGGTAACCCCGCTATCAACGAAAACGGGTTGAGCGGGATCCTCCTCTTGTCGAGTAACGGCAACCAGATCGTCGAGAACGTGGCGAACGACAACGGTGCGTACGGTATCGACCTGTTCGATTCGACCGACAACACCATCACTGACAACGTGTTCCTGGGCAACGAACTCGGCCCCTTCCCGGAGCTCCGGGTCGTCGGGAACACGGTCGCGAACAACACGATCCCCTGACGCCGAGATTGGCTCACTCTTCACGGACTTCGTCGGTACTGGGTGCTGGATCGACCCCGAGTCAGCACCTGGTACCAGCATACCACTCCTGACAAGTCTGGGTAGCTCGGTGGCCCCGCGTAGCTTCGTTTCTCTGTATCTATCGACTCATCCTTCTCCCGTCACCGTCACGGCCA
Source organism: uncultured Halobacteriales archaeon (assembly GCA_964523745.1). Lineage (GTDB taxonomy): Archaea > Halobacteriota > Halobacteria > Halobacteriales > Haloarculaceae > CAZGAX01. Next base: position 4,727 of record CAZGAX010000173.1, read on the forward strand.
GAGGCCGCGAATCTCGTGAGCTTCGCCCAGTCGCTCGAGGGCCACGACGATGGCGGCGTCGCGCCAGGAGAGGTCCTGGGCCTCGACGGCAGTCCGAACCTCGTTCCAGGCCGCGACCATCTCCGCCTCGAGTTCCTCGTTGACGCGGTCGAGCGACCAGGCCCGACGGTTGATGTCCTGGAGCCACTCGAAGTAGCTGACGGTGACGCCACCGGCGTTGGCGAGGATGTCCGGGATCACCGTCACGTCGCGGTCTTCGAGGATGGTGTCGGCGGGGACCGTCGTCGGGCCGTTGGCGCCCTCGACGACCAGGTCGGCCTGGACGTCGTCGGCGTTCTGCTCGGTGATGACGTTGCCGACGGCCGCCGGAATCAGCACGTCGATGTCGAGCGAGAGCAGGTCGTCGTTCGGGATGGTCTGGGTGGCGTGGTCGGTGACCGCCTCGGGCTGTTCCTCGTGGGACGGGATAGCCCTCGTATCGAGGCCGTCTGGGTCGTAGGCCGCGCCGGCGACGTCGCTGACGGCGACGACGCTAGCGCCCCAGTCGTCCAGCAGGCGAGCGGCGTTGGCGCCGACGCTCCCGAATCCCTGGACGGCCACCGACACGTCCGCGAGGTCGCGGTCGGCGTACTCGACTGTCTCCCGGGTGACGATGGCGACGCTCCGGCCCGGGGCGCCGGCCCGGCCGCGGCTCCCGCCGATGACGGGGGGTTTGCCCGTGACGACGCCGGGGATGGTCTCGCCCTCGTACATGCTGTAGGCGTCCATTATCCAGCCCATCGTCTGCGCGTCGGTGCCCATGTCCGGTGCCGGGATGTCTGTCGTCGGGCCGATGACGCTACGGAGTTCCTCGGTGAACCGGCGGGTGAGGCGCTCTGTCTCGGCGGTGCTGAGGGCCTTCGGGTCGACGCGGACGCCACCCTTGGCGCCGCCGAACGGGATGTCCATCACGGCGCACTTCCAGGTCATCCACATCGCCAGACCGATGCACTCCTCCCGGGTCACGTCAGGGTGGTAGCGCAAGCCGCCCTTGAACGGCCCGCGGACGTCGTCGTGCTGGACGCGGTAGCCGGTGAACACCGAGAGGTCGCCGTCGTCGCGCTCGACGGGGACGGACACCTCGGTGATCGTCGAGGGGTGGGCCAGCCGCTGGACGACGTTGGGGTCGACGTCGAGGTGGGCGGCGGCCCGCTCTAACTGGTGGCGGGCGGTGCCCAGTGCGGTGTCCGGTTCCGGCGCGGTAAGGGGCTCCTGTTCGACCGCCATGCTATTCCATCGGCAACGACCGGTTGCGCATCTCCGTTCCACACTCCGGACACGGCTCCGGGTTGGACTCGGCGACGATAACGGTGCCACAGTCGAAACATTCGTAAGCCGACTCGTCGTCGGGGTCGTAGTCTGGGTCCTTCATGGGTAGGGGTGGGTGCCACGACAGCGCGACACTGCGGGTAGGACCCGGCCGTGGTTCAACTCGGGCGTTCGTTATCTAGCACCCACGAGAACCAGGGGTTAATTATCAAACGTCGCCGGGCTGGCGGGTGAACTCCCGGCGGCCTCGAACAGGACGTCGAACAGTTTGCGCTGGACCGTCCGGGCGTGGCGGTAGAACGCCGGCGGGGAGATGTCGAGCGCCTCGGCGATGTCCTCGCCGGTGCTCTCGCGGGGCGACTCGAAGTAGCCGCCGTAGTAGGCCGCCTGGATTACCTCGAGCTGGCGGTCGGTGAGCCGGTCGTAAAACTCCGCGTAGAGGTCGTCCGGCGTCGCGTAGTCACGGGGCTGTTTCGAGACGAGAGTCGCCTCGGCGAAGGCCCGGGAGACCAGGTCGCCGATGGTGTGGACGTCGACGGTTTCGGGGACCTGGACGGTGAGACGTGCGCCGTCGGCGTCAGCCTCGACACGCTGGAGGACCGCGCCGTGGTCGGCTAGCGGTTCGGCGACGAACGAGTCGGCCAGCTCCAGCCGGAGGACGCCACCGCCGTCGCGTTCGCCGATGACCTGGGCGTCGGCGACCGAGACGAGGTCGACGGCCGCCGCCCGGGCCG